>CAZDGY010001036.1:0-2520 GCA_964504685.1 uncultured Kofleriaceae bacterium
AGCATGTCCGGGCTGATCCGCTGCGAGCTATTCGCGTTCGCGAGCGACTGCTGGTGCGGGTTCGTCGATTCGCGCGCGGCATCGAGCACGTCTTGCAGCGCGGCCGCCATCGCCGTGACGTCGGCGTAGCGGTTGTTCTTGTCCTTCTCGAGCGCCTTCAGGATCACGCGATCGGCGTTCGCAGGAAGCGCGACCTTCGCGTTCGCTTGCGATGGCGGCTTCGGCGTTTGCTTGAGCTGCGCGGTGATCAAACCAGCGGGGCCCTTTGCATCGGGGAACGGCAGCTGCGCGGTCGTCATCTCGTACGCGACTACGCCGAGCGCATAGACGTCGCTGCGACCGTCGAGCGGCTTGCCCATGAGCTGTTCGGGCGACATGTACTCGAGCGTGCCGAGGGTCTGACCGGT
The DNA here is from genome assembly GCA_964504685.1 of uncultured Kofleriaceae bacterium. Taxonomy (GTDB): domain Bacteria; phylum Myxococcota_A; class Polyangia; order Haliangiales; family Haliangiaceae; genus JABFXX01. Next base: position 408 of record CAZDGY010001036.1, read on the forward strand.
CGCGGTCAGCTGAGGCGATTGCGGATCGATCGAATCGCCGCGCATCACCTTCGCGATGCCGAAGTCGAGGATCTTTACGAACTCGGGATTTCCCGGTCGCGTCTCGAGATAGATGTTCTCCGGCTTGAGATCGCGGTGAACGATGCCCTGCGAGTGGGCTTCGGCGAGCGAGCTGCACATCTCGATCAGGATCTTGAACACGCGCTTCCATTCGAGCGGCGCTTGCTCGTGGAAGATTTGATGCAGGCTCTTGCCCTCGAGCAGCTCCATTGCGATGTAGAGCGTGCCGTCGGCGGTAGTGTCGAAGTCGTACGTCGTGATCGTGTGGGCGTCGCGCAGGTTGCACAGCACCATGCCCTCGCGCCGGAACCGTGCGACGAGGTTCTCGTCCTTCGTCATCTCGGGATGCAGCAGCTTGATCGCGACCTTGCGGCCGGTCTGCAGCTGCACGCCGCGATACACCGCGCCGAAACCGCCCTCGCCGATCTTCGACTCGATCTTGAAGCGGTTGTTGAGAACTTGGTTGAGATAGATCTCGTCGCCCTTGGGCTTCGATTTGATCAGCGGGCTCGGTCGCGGCGCGGCCGCACGCGCGGCTGCCGGCTGAGCGACCGGCCCGGAGCCAACCGGTGGCCGCGGTTGTGGCGTTCCGCCAGCAGGAGTTGCCGCGCGAGCGGGCACGCCCGTGCCGGCCGGTTTCGCGGCCTGGATCCGGTACCCGCACACGCCGCAAAATCGAGCGTTGGGCTCGAGCGACGAGTTGCACGACGGGCAGTTCATCCCAAGCCAAATTCTCGCAGAACAATCGGTGATTCGCACCTATGTTTCGCGGTTTTAAGCAGCACTCGGGTCAGCACTTCGCGAGCAGGATCACGAGCAGCAGGACCGCGACGGTACCGGCGACCGCCGGGACCAGCCACACCGGGCGCGCTCGCTCGACCGGTGGCGGCGGCAGGCCGGCGAGCACGTCGTCATCGCCGACAAACAATCGCACCCGCGGGCCGCCCGGGCCGAACTCGACCTTCACCGGCACATTGTGCGCGACCGCAGATTCAGTGATCCGTGTGCCCTCGACGTAGGTGCCGTTCGAGCTGCCGAGATCGACGAGCACCCAGCCCGATTCCAGGACCCTCAGCTCGGCGTGACGCGAGCTCGCGTCGATGTCGCGGTGCGGATCAAACGACACTTCGCAGTCCGGATGACGGCCGAAGCGGACGCGCTCCCCCTCACCGAACTCCTGACGTTGTCCGCGCCGGCTTCCCGCAACGTGGTCGATGACGACCCGCACGCCGCGATGTTACCTCCCGCCGACCACCCAAGCGATCCCACATGCCACCACGCCGGCCACGACGTACCACCACCAGGCGATGTGGCTGGCCACCATCTTGCGCGCCGGACCGTCGAAATCCGCGATCGGCAGCGCGGTCGCAGGAACGCGAATGCCGATCCGGGACCGCAGGATCGCGTGCTGGCCAGTCACCGGGATCGAGGGCGGGATCGTCGTCGTCGGCAGCCCGATCCGCGCGGCGAGCCGGCTCGCGACGTGGGAGGTCTCGGTCATCGCCGGATCGCCCTCTTTCTGCGGGTCGAACTCTTTGAAGGTGGGAAGATCGTTGTCGTTGTCGGGCGGTCGCAGGCGATCGCCACCGACCTCGGCGACCACCGCGGTGATGTTGTCGTTGCCGCCGGCCGCGCGCGCCGCAGTGACCAGCAACATGACCGCCTCGGCCACGGTGTGCGGCTCGGACATCAGGAGGTTGATGGCCGGATCGCCGACCAGGCCGTGCAGGCCGTCGCTGCAGAGCAAGATCCGATCGCCGACCCGGAGCTCGAGGATCGACAGCGACGGCTCGACATCTTCGCCGACCCCGAGCGCTTGCAAGATCGCGTTGCCGGCGCCCGCGGCCTCTAGCGGGCTATGACCGGCGGCGACCAGCGCTTGGGCGAGCGATTGATCGCGCGTGACTTGGACGAGCACGCCCGAGCGCAACACGTAGGCGCGCGAGTCGCCGATCGTCGCGATGATCAGCTTGTTGCCGACGATGCCCGCGGCGGACAACGTCGTGCCCATGCCGCGCAGCCCGGGCTCTCGCCTGCCGACCGCGTGGACATC
>CAZDGY010001037.1:0-2520 GCA_964504685.1 uncultured Kofleriaceae bacterium
GTACCGACTCGGCACTCCGATCGCGGAAGGGGCCGGTACCGCCGCCGAGCCGATGACGATCGCGAGTGATGGCGCGCTCGACTATGCGGTGGGCTCATCGCCGATCGGCGACGACGGTGATGCGGTCCGCCGGTTCACGCTGATCGATCGCGGCATCGCGGTCGGCTTGGGGTTGTCCCCGCGCGAAGCGGCGCTGCGCGGTGAAGATCCGAACGGCGGCGTGCGCAACCTCGTGGTCTCGGCCGGCACGTGGCAAGACGCGCCGGCGACGTTGCCCGGGCGGGTCGTCGAGGTCCGCCGCCTGCGCAGCCTCGCGATCGATCCGTACACCGGCGATGCGACGCTCGAGATCGCGCTCGGGATCGATCTTGCTGCCGGCGGCAAGGCGTTCACCGGTGGGTCGATTCGCCTCGATCTCGTCGCGTCGCTCGCCCGCGCACGACGCAGCGGACAAGTCATCCGCCGCGGGTCGTATCAAGGCCCTACTGCGGTGCTTATCGATGGCGCGACGCTATTGCCGTAACCAGTGTGTTGCATGCTGATGGCGATGCGCACCGTCGGTATCGCCGTGAAATGCGAAGATAGCCGGCGGCCTTGTCCATCGCGCCGCAAGTCGCGCTAAAGCCTTGCGGATGGGTGCAGTAACAATCCGGTTCGCGCTCGGTCTGTGCGGCTTATTCGCAGCGTGTTCGATGACGCCGCCCGAGGGCGCGGCGAGCTCCGACTCGATCGAAGACACCGCGGTGCCGGCCCAGGACGCGACGATCGCCCATTATCCGAGCGCCGAGGTGTGCAACGGCGGCACGTATCGCTGCTTCGCGCGTGTCCGGACCTCGGACACCGGCGAGCGCGCGTCGGCGGCGACGCCGCAGGGTTGGGGGCCGCCCGATCTCGTCAAAGCCTACAACTACAACCCGAACCTGACCCCGGGTGCGACCGTCGCGATCATCGGCGCGTACGGTTACGCGAATCTGGAATCCGATCTCGCGATGTATCGCAGCACGTTCGGGTTGCCACCGTGCACGATCGCGAGCGGCTGCTTGACCGTGGTCAACCAGCAGGGACAGACCTCGCCGTTGCCCGGCGCGCCGCCGCAGAACGACGACTGGACGCAAGAGACCGCGCTCGATGTCGACATGACGAGCGCCGCGTGCCCGAACTGCAAGATCCTCGTCGTCCAAGCCGATAACGATCTCAGCGATGGCCTATTCGTCGCGAACGATACCGCGGCGACGTTCAATCCAACCGTGATCAGCAACAGCTGGGGCGGTCCCGAAGGCAGCGCATCGCAAGTCGCGAACCTCGAGCCGTACTTCGCGCACCCCGGCATCGCGATCTTCGTCGCATCCGGTGATGTCGGCTACGACGATGCAAACCGCGGCGCCGACTACCCGGCGTCGTCGCAGTACACGTTCGCGGTCGGCGGCACGACGCTGCAGACCGCGCAGTCGCCGCGCGGCTACGTCGAGACGGCATGGCGCGGCGGCGGCAGCTCGTGCAGCAACTCGGTCACGAAGCCGGCATGGCAGACGTCGAGCGCATGCGGCAAGCGAATGAGCGTCGACATCTCTGCGGTCGCAGATCCCGACACCGGCGTCGCGGTCTACAACGCCGACGGTGGCGGCTGGGCGGTGACCGGTGGCACGAGCGCCGCAAGCCCGCTCGTCGCATCGCTGTTCGCGCTGACGAACCACGGCGGCGAGATCGCGAAGTTCGTTTACGACAACTCGAGCAGCTTCTTCGATTCGATCGCCGGCACGAACGGAACGTGCGGCAACGTGCTGTGCAACGCGGGCGTCGGCTGGGACGGCCCGACCGGCAACGGCACGCCGAACGGCGCGATGCTCGCCGGCGCGCTCGCCCCCACCCTGACGATCAGCTCGCCGTTCGACGGCCAGTCGGTGCCGCCCGGGTTCACCGTCGCGACGACGTGCACGCCGAACGACAGCGCGACCGTCGCGGAAGTCGACATCACGATCGACAACGAACCGCTCGGCATGCTGACGACCGGCCCGTATAACCTCGTCGCGCCGAGCACGTTAGCGAACGGCAAGCACTCGATCGTCGTGACGTGTACGACCAGCACGATCGCGCAAGTCACGACCCGCTTGAACGTCTTACAGAGCGAGGCCTGCACCGCCGACACCGATTGCTCGAACACCGGCGATATCTGCTACCTCGGCGCATGCATCGCGGGCGGAACGATCGCGAACGGGCTCGGCACGACCTGCTCGGCCGACAGCGATTGCGCGTCGGGGGTGTGCACCGTCGACGGCTCGACGTCGGAGTGCTCGGTCACGTGCGATACCGCGAACGACATGTGCCCGGCGGGCTTCACGTGCGAAGCGCAAAGCTCGGGCGGCCAATGCCTCTCTAACGCCGACACCGGTGGCGGAGGCGGCGGCTGCTGCGACGCGGGTCGCGGCGGGCCTTCCGCCCTGCTCGGTCTCGGGGTCGCGCTGCTCGCACTGCGCCCGCGCCGGCGGCCGCGGTAGTCTGCGCCCCATGCGGATCTCGCTT
>CAZDGY010001038.1:0-2518 GCA_964504685.1 uncultured Kofleriaceae bacterium
CAGGAGGAGGTACTTCATCGCAACGCCGCGGCGACGTAGCTCGGTGGAAGCTCGAGCGCTTCGGCGGCAACCTGCGCTTCGACGAGCAATACCGCGCGCAGCTGGTTGGCGCTGGTCGCGTCGCGGGCGAACCGATCCCAGACCGCGCGGACGACGGGTGCAAACCGCGCGAGCTCCTTGCGATGCGCCATGTAGTAGTCGAGCACGCGCTGGTCGCGCTTGAATGCGAAATCGGTATCGGCGATCCGCGGTCCATTCGCGACTTCGAGGAGATGTGTCATCGCGTCGGCGGCGGCTAGCTCGATCGCGAAGGATGCGCCGTGCTTCACGCCGACGTGCATCACCACGCCGGCATCATCGTCGTCGTTGGACTCGACCCCGTCCCAATCGGCAGGGGGCACCGCTTCGATCAGCGCGTCGAGTCGGGTCACCGTGTCCGAGAAGCCGGGCGGCCCACGCAAGTCGGACAGGTGGCGTTGATAGCCAGCGTAGTCGCGCTTCGCGGCGACCGGTGGCGGACCGGCGATGTGCTGCGGATCCGCCGTGATTCGCTCGTCGCCGGCTTTGAGGTTATCGAGCCAGCGATCGAGGTAACCGTCGGGGTCCGGCGGTGGCATCGGGCCGTTGAACCGCAAACCCCCGCCGAACGACGGCTCGCGGTGACCGGCCGGCGCGCTGATCACGAACCCGGTCGCCTTCTCGCGCAGGACATAGACGTTGCCCGGCGTCGGCCCGAACAACGTGCGCAGCCGACCGACGAAGTCGCCGCTGTCGTGTGCGAGCGCGGCGGAATCGTCGCCGAGCAAATCGCCACGCGCGTAGACCGCATTTGCGCCCACCGCGAACGCAGGATCGATCGGCTCGAACCGCTGCTGCGCGTCACGCACCGGATCGGGCGCGGGCGGGTGCGGAGCCGGCGGCGCGGTCGCGAGCTCGCACGCGGCAAGGCCGACGAAGATCAGCACGCGGTGGGACACTCATATCCGGACGAACCTGCGAGCTGCGAGTCGCACCGCGAGTCGGACGTCCACTAACGCTTCGCGTACGCTGTGCCGTTCCAGCGGAAGTGCTCGGTGCGCGGCGTCTTAGTCAGGACCTGCGACTTGGCGTCGCTGTGCCAGCGCGATTGTTCCTTGACGCAATTCAACTCGAGATCCGGCAGCGGAGCGAGTGGGCCGCCAACCGTCATCGTGCAGCGGTCGGCATCGGAGTTATCGCCGTCGCCCCACGTCGATTTGAACTGAAAGACTCGCGCGAGCCCTTGGTTAGTCAAGCGGTAGAGCGTCGACGTGGTCGTCCCGGCATCCACCATTGGGCCGGTCTTTCGATCGATAACCTCGACGAGCAGTGCCGTTTCGCTAGGACCGAGAGCGACCGTCGACATCGCGATCGAGCCAATTCGCGAGGTCATGCTCGCTCCCGAAAACTCGTTCGTCGTCGTTTCGGTGGTCGCGTTGGCACCAGCGACGTGGTGATCGCTGACAACCGCGATGTCGTGGGTCGTGGTGGTTTCGGTATGAGTCGATATCCCCGGACCGGGTTCGGGATTCTTCTCCGTCCGCTGGGCGTGCGAGACGTCGCACGCGAACAGCCCGTGGCCGAGCGGCAGCACTTCCACTTCGGCGACCTGGTCGTCCTCGCCTAGCCGCTCGCCCTTTGCCGCCGGGAACATCGCGGTGACACAATCTGCAGGCGCGACGGCTTCGAGCGAGCCGACGCGGACGAGCGGATGGCTCGGCTTCGCGGGCGTCGATGCGCCCGGAATACCCCAGACCTCGAGCTCGCTCACGCAGGTCTCGCGCCAGCCCGGCTTGGTGCCCGGGACGATCTCGAGGACCTCCACTTTGTAGTCACCGCCGCCCCCGGTGATCGGCACGTCCTGAAGCCCGCGCTGCTCGGGATCGAGCACGAGATCGCGGTGCGTGATGCCATGACTGACCCGGACTTTCTTGATCCGTGGATTCTGGGTGAACAGGTCGCCGAGCTTCGGATCGATCGCGGTGAAGCCGACCGTCAACTTGATCGAGCTCACGCTCGCATCTTCGGGGACGCGCACCGCAAACCAAGCGCCGACCAGATCGCCAGTGCGCGAGTTCCACGCGGTGGTCGGATCGCCGTCGACAAGGTGCGACGGCTTGATCTTCGCATTCGCGACCGTCGACGACACCGCAACGGTCGTGGGCACGGTTACGAGCAGATTCACGGGCGCTGGATCGGCCGCGGCGACGCTAGAAACCATCATCACAGCGACGAGAACTCTCACCGTTCGCGAGCATAACTGCGCCCGACCAACCGTGCTACGTTCGATCTATGACGCTGGTGGGACAGATCGCCGAGCTCCAGAACTACGCGACGTACAAGGAACTTTCGTGGGAGGGCAGCTTCGAGGACTACCTCGGGCTCGTGCGCCGCAATCCCGAGGTCACGCGCAACGCGTACCAGAGGCTCTACGACATGGTGCTGTCGCACGGTGTCGAGGAGTACATCGACAACAAGAAGAAGCTCGTCCGCTACAAGT
>CAZDGY010001039.1:0-2511 GCA_964504685.1 uncultured Kofleriaceae bacterium
GATCCGCTTGCGTTGATGATCGATCTCGAGCACACGCACGGTCAGCTTCTGGCCGACCTTGACGACCTCGCCCGGATCCTTGACGAACTGCGCAGCGAGTTGCGAGACGTGGACCAAGCCGTCGTTGTGGACGCCGATGTCGACGAACGCGCCGAATGCCGTAACGTTCGTGACGACGCCTTCGAGCACCATCCCCTGCTTGAGATCCTCCATCGTCGTGACGTCGTCGCGGAACTTCGGCGGCGAGAACTCGGCGCGCGGATCGCGGCCCGGGCGACCGAGCTCCGCGGCGATGTCGCGCAGCGTCGGCTCGCCGATGTCCGCGGTGACGTACTTCGAGAAATCGATCTTGTCGACGAGCTCGTGGTTGCCGATCAGCTCGGGCACGGCGACGCCGGCGTCTTTCGCGATCTGCTCGACCAACTCGTAGCGCTCGGGGTGAACCGCCGAGCCGTCGAGCGGGTTGTGCGCGCCGTGGATGCGCAAGAACCCTGCGGCCTGCTCGAAGGCTTTGGGCCCGAGGCCAGTGACGTCGAGCAATTGCGCGCGAGTGGCGAACGCGCCGTGGCTATCGCGATGGGCGACGATCTTCTTCGCGAGCGCCTTGCCGATGCCGGCGACATAGCCGAGCAACATCGCACTCGCGGTGTTGAGCTCGACGCCGACGTGGTTGACGCAACTCTCGACGACGTCGCCGAGGCGCTTGACGAGCAATGGCTGGTGCACGTCGTGTTGATACTGGCCGACGCCGATCGATTTCGGCTCGATCTTGACGAGCTCGGCGAGCGGATCTTGTAGCCGGCGCGCGATCGAGATCGCGCCGCGGATCGTGAGATCCAATTCGGGGAACTCCTCGCGCGCGAGGTCGCTCGCGGAGTACACGCTCGCCCCCGCTTCGTTGACCTGCACGACGAACGGCGCATTGGGCCCTTCGCGTAGCCCGGCCTCGGCGAGCGCCTTCTTCACGAACGCTTCGGCTTCGCGGCCGCCGGTGCCATTGCCGACCGCGATCGCCTGCGGCGTGTGCTCGCGGACGACGGCGAGCAACGCGTCCTTCGCTTTCGCGAGCTCCGCTTCGCCTTGCGAGATGTAGACCGTCACCGTCCCGGTGAACTTTCCGGTCGCGTCGATCGCCGCGCACTTGCAGCCGGTTCGCACGCCCGGATCCACGCCGAGTACGGCCTTGGGCCCGAGCGGCGCGGCGAGCATGAGGTTCTTCAAATTTCCGGCGAAGATGTCGACCGCGGCGACGTCGGAGCGCGACTTGAGCTCGGCGCGCACGTCGTTCTCGACGCTCGGCGCGAGCAGCCGCTTGAACGAATCGGCGACCGCTTGCTTGAGCTCGCCCGCCCAGGGCGATTCGCTGCTGGCGGCGGCGCGCGTCGCGAGTCGCCAGATGCCCGCTTCGACCTTCGCGGTGTCGACCGCGATCGTCGCGCGCAGCACCCCTTCCGCCTCGCCGCGGCGGATCGCGAGGAACCGGTGCGATGGGATCTGCTTCACCGGCTCGCGATGGTGGTAGTACTGCTCGAACTTCGTGGGCTCGTCGGCGCGCCCCGGCACGACCTCGCTGATCAACTCGCCGTGATCGGCGAGCTCGCCGCGCACGAACGCGCGAACCTCGGCGGTGTCGGCGATCGTCTCCGCGACGATATCGCGCGCCCCGGCGAGCGCGTCGGCTGCGGTCGGGACGCCTTCGGTGACGAACGCGGCCGCTTCGCCGGCCGGATCGCCATCGCCCGCTTGCGCGAGGATCTTGTCGGCGAGCGGCTGCAGCCCGCGATCGCGCGCGACCGAGGCGCGAGTCTTGCGCCGCGGCCGAAACGGCGCGTACAGGTCTTCGAGCTCGGACTTCGCGCCGGCCGCACGCAGCTTCGCTTCGAGCTCGGGCGTCAGCTTGCCCTGCTCCGCAACCGACGCGAGGATCGCCGCGCGCCGCTCTTCGAGCTCCACGATGTACGCGCGCTGATCCTCGATCGCGCGGATCTGGACCTCGTCGAGCCCACCGGTGCGCTCCTTGCGATAGCGCGCGATGAACGGGACCGTGTTGCCCTCGTCCAGCATCGCCACAACCGCGGCCACGCCCTGGGCGGGCAAACCGAGCTCGCGGACGAGCGCGGGCACCGGATCGAACGAAACGGGGGCGGGAGCGGCGTCGGTCATAGCAGCTCGCGACCCTAGCTCGAACGATTCGTCGGCGCCATCGCGACGTGCGGCAAGTCGTCGTCGTCAGCGCCTCCGCAACCCAGCGGAGAGCCCAGCGCGAGCACAAACGCAAGGCGTCGCCGGATACGTCGACTCTCGCGTGCGTATCCAGCCTGACTCGTTACCATCGTGTAAGGTCGCCGGTATGACGCTGGATGCCGCCCGCCTCGACCTGATCCGCCGTCTGCCCAAGGTCGAGCTTCACCTCCACATCGAAGGGACGCTCGAGCCCGAGCTGATGTTCGAGCTCGCCGCCAAGCACGGCGTGAAGCTGCCGTACGAATCGGTCGAGGCGGTCCGCGCCGC
>CAZDGY010001040.1:0-2511 GCA_964504685.1 uncultured Kofleriaceae bacterium
GTGCGCGAGCTGTTGACGCGAACGATCGCGGCGATCCGCTCGGTGTGCTTGCTGACCGGATGTCGCACGCCGGCCGACCTCGCGCGCGCGCCGCGCCATCTCGGCGCGAACCTCCGGGCGTTTCTGTCCGACCTCGAGATCCGCGAGGCGCGCCGATGACCGCGATCGGTTGGGGCAAGGTCATCCTGCTCGGCGAGCATGCGGTCGTCTACGGTTATCCCGCGTTGACCGCGGCACTCGATCGCGGCGTGCGGTTGTCCGCGGTGCCGACGCCGGCAGGCGGCACGCTGCGCTGCGACGTCCCCGAGTGGAACATCAAGGTCATCGCACCACCGGCCGCGGGCAGCGACGAACCGATGCTCAACGCGCGCGGCGACTCGGACCATCCGTTTGCGCGCGGCCTCGCTGCGATCGCCGACTCGCTCGGCATCGGCCGGCCACCGCTCACGCTCGTCGGCGAGGCGCAGATTCCGCCGGGCGCTGGACTCGGTGCGTCGGCGGCGTTCGCGGTGGCGACCGCACGCGAGCTGCTCGCATGGGCGAAGCGCCCACCGGATCCGACCGCGATCGCGCACGCAGCCGCGGCGAGCGAAGAAGTCCTCCACGGCCGGCCGAGCGGCGTCGACGTCGCGATCGCGAGTGCCGGCGGCGTCGGCGTGTTTCGCAAAGCCGGCGGGTTGCGCGCGTTGCCGAAGGTGTCGCTGCGCGTGTTGGTCGCACCGAGCGGCGCGCCGAAGTCGACCTCGCAGATGGTCGAGCGCGTCGCGCTGTCGACCGGCGGCAAGGCCGACGACCCCCGGCTGCGCGAGCTCGCGAAGCTGACCGACGCCGGCACGTCGTTCCTGCTCGCGGGCGAGCTCTCCGAGCTCGGTGCGACGATGAACCGCGCGCACGAGGTGCTCGCCGATCTCGGCGTCTCGACCCCGCTGCTCGATGGCTTGTGCACCGCGGCGCGCGACGCCGGCGCCTACGGAGCGAAGCTCACCGGCTCGGGTGGGGGTGGCTCGGTGATCGCGATTGCGCCGCGCGAGCGCGAAGCCGACGTGCTCGCCGCATGGAAAGTCGCCGCGGTCACCGGCTTCGTGTCGGTCGTCGGGAGCCGCTGACATGCTCGCTCACGCGTGCGCGAACATCGCGCTGGTCAAGTACTGGGGCAAACGTGTCGACGGTGCCGCGCTCAACTTGCCCGCGACCGGGTCGCTGTCGCTCACGCTCGACGCGCTCGTGACCGAGACTCGGCTCGAGCTCGACCCAGCGCTCGAGACCGACGTGGTCACGCTCGACGGAGCGCCGGCCGGCGACCGCGAGCGCGCGAGGGTCAGCGCGTTCCTCGATCTCGTGCGCGCGAAATCAGCGCCGCGGGCGCGGATCGACAGCGTCAATCGGTTCCCGACCGCATCAGGCCTCGCGTCGTCGGCATCGGGCTTTGCCGCGCTCGCGGTGGCGGCGACCGCGGCGTACGACGTCGCGCTGTCGCCTCGTGCGCTCTCGCAGTTGGCGCGGAAGGGCTCGGGCTCAGCCGCGCGCTCGATCGCCGGCGGGTTCGTACGAATGCATACTGGTGCGACCGACGACGACGCGTACGCCGAGCCGATCGAGTCGCCGCTCACCGCAGACGTCCGGATGGTGATCGCGATCGTCGGCGGCGGTGCGGCGAAGGTGCATGGCTCGAGCGACGCGATGGCGCACGTCGCCGCGACATCGCCGCTGTACGACGCGTGGCTCGCACTAGTGGAGCGCGACCTCGCAGCGGCCGAAGCCGCGCTCGCCGCAGGTGACCTCGCGAAGCTCGGCGAAGTCGCCGAGGCCAACGCGCTCGCGATGCACGCGTCGGCGATTGCGGCGCGGCCCGCGATCGTCTATTGGCAGCCGGCGACGGTCGCGTTACTCGCGATCGTGCGCGAGTTGCGCGCGGCCGGCCGTGCCGCGTGGGCGACGATCGATGCGGGGCCGCACGTCAAGGTGCTGACCACCGCCACCGATGCGGCGTACATCGCGAAGGCCGTGACGAATGTCGCCGGTGTCACCGACGTGCTGACGAGCGGCGCCGGTCGCGGCGCGGAGGTCGTGCGATGACTGCATGGAGCGCGTCGGCGCCGGGCAAGCTGATCATCGCCGGCGAGTACGCGGTCTTGGCCGACGCACCGGCGCTGGTAATCGCCGTCGATCGGCGAGTCACCGCCACGCGCCGACTCGGGCCGAGCGGGTCGTCGCCGTTTCTGGTCGCGGTCGCCGCCGAGCTCGCTCGCCGCCGTGGCGACGCCGATCCGGCCGCACGCGCGGCGCTCGAAATCGCGGTCGATAGTCGCGCTTGCTACGAGGGCGGCACGAAGCTCGGGCTCGGCTCGAGCGCCGCAGTGACCGTCGCGGCTACCGCGCTCGCACTCGCCGACAGCTCCGGCCGGATCGATCGCGACGAAGTGCTCGCGATCGCGCTCGCCGCGCATGCGTCGGCTCAGGGCTCGCGCGGCGCCGGCGGATCCGGCGCTGACATCGCTGCGGCGGTTCACG
>CAZDGY010001041.1:0-2510 GCA_964504685.1 uncultured Kofleriaceae bacterium
GGTGGCGCCTCGCTCAATATTCTCGCCGGTCTCACCGCTGGTAACTTCTCCGCCTACTGGATGGGCCTGACGATCGCCGGCCTGATGGGCATCGCGTATGCGGTGTCGTCGCTCGGCGGCATCACAGATCTGTTGTACTCGTCGAACGTCGCGGCGCACCTCGACATGTCCTACTCGGCGTGCCAAGCGGCATCGACCGTATTCGCGTTCGGCCTCGTCGCGTTCGGCTTCCTCGGCATGGGACCGGTCACGATCGCGGTCGACTCGTACGGCCCGGTCACGGACAACGCGCAGTCGGTCTACGAGCTCTCGATGATCGAGACCCTGCCGAACATCGAGAAAGAAATCGAGGACGAGTTCAAGTTCAAGCCGGACTTCGAGAAAGCGAAGATGTACCTCGAGGAGAACGACGGCGCGGGCAACACGTTCAAGGCGACCGCGAAGCCGGTGTTGATCGGCACCGCAGTCGTCGGCGCGACGACGATGATCTTCGCGCTCGTCATGCTGATCACGAATGGTCTGCAGCCCGACCTCGTCACCAAGCTGTCGATGATCCACCCGCCGTTCTTGCTCGGCCTCGTCACGGGTGGCGCGATCATCTACTGGTTCACCGGCGCGTCGACCCAAGCGGTCGCGACCGGTGCGTATCGCGCGGTCGAGTTCATCAAGCAGAACATCAAGCTCGACGGAACGGCGACCAAGGCGTCGACCGAGGACTCCAACAAGGTCGTCGAGATCTGCACGCTCTACGCGCAGAAGGGCATGATCAACATCTTCATGGTCGTGTTCTTCTCGACCCTGTCGTTCGCATGCCTCGATCCGAACTTCTTCATCGGATACCTGATCTCGATGGCGCTGTTCGGCCTCTATCAAGCCATCTTCATGGCGAACGCAGGCGGCGCCTGGGACAACGCGAAGAAGGTCGTCGAGACCGAGCTGCGCGCCAAAGGCACCGAGCTCCACAACGCGACCATCGTCGGTGACACCGTCGGCGACCCGTTCAAAGACACCTCGTCGGTCGCGCTCAACCCGGTCATCAAGTTCACCACCCTGTTCGGCGTCCTCGCCGTCGGTATGGCCCTCGAGCTGACCGCGCGCGGCATGGACACGCTGAAGTACACCCTCGCCGGCGCGTTCCTCGTGATCTCGATGTTCTTCGCGTGGCGGTCCTTCTATCGGATGCGGATCGGCGACCTCAAGTCCGAGAAGAAGCCAGAGCCGAAGAGCGAAGCCGCCGCGGCCTAGCCCGGGGACGGTGTTCACCCTGTCAACCGAGCGATCACGCAGCATCGAATGATTCCCCGACGTTAACTGGGGACGGTGTTCACTCTGTCAACCGCCGCGACCGGATCTCCGCTCGCGGCGGTCGCGTTTTCGGCGCATCGCGTTCGTGCTACCACCGGTCCATGGATTCGATTCGCGCGCCGCGAGGAACGCAGCTTTCCTGCAAAGGCTGGCAGCAGGAAGCCGCGCTGCGCATGCTGATGAACAATCTCGATCCCGAGGTCGCCGAGCGGCCGCAGGATCTCGTCGTCTACGGCGGGACCGGCAAAGCGGCGCGCAGCTGGGACGACTACCACGTGATCGTCCGCGAGCTGCGTCGCCTCGGCAACGACGAAACGTTACTCGTCCAGTCCGGCCGCGCCGTCGGCGTGTTCAAGACTCACGACGAAGCGCCGCGCGTTCTGATCGCGAACTCGAACTTGGTCGGCCACTGGGCGACGTGGGACTACTTCCGCGATCTCGAGCGCAAGGGCCTGATCATGTACGGCCAGATGACGGCCGGCTCGTGGATCTACATCGGCTCGCAGGGCATCGTGCAGGGCACGTTCGAGACGTTCGTCGCTGCCGGCAAGCAGCACTTCGGCAGCGACCTCGCCGGCCGGGTCGTGTTGTCGGGCGGGCTCGGCGGCATGGGCGGCGCGCAACCGCTCGCAGCGACGATGGCGGGCGGCGTGTTTCTCGGCGTCGAGGTCGATCCAGCGCGCGTGCAACGGCGACTCGAGACCCGTTACCTCGATGAGGTCGCACCAGATCTCGACCATGCGCTGCGCCGGGTTGAAGAGTGTCGCGCGCAGAAGCTTGCGCGTTCGATCGCGGTGGTTGGCAATGCCGCGGATATCTATGCCGAGCTCGTGCGGCGCGGCATCACACCGGATCTCGTCACCGATCAGACGTCGGCGCACGATCCGCTCGTCGGCTATATCCCGCAGGGCTACACGCTCGAGCAAGCTGCGGCGCTGCGCGCGAGCGACCCGGCAACGTACGTAAAGAAGTCGCGCGCGTCGATGATCGTGCAGGTCGAAGCGATGATCGCGATGCAACGCGCCGGCGCGCACGTGTTCGACTACGGCAACAACCTGCGCGCTCAAGCGGAAGAGGGCGGGCTCGCTCACGACATCGCGTTCTCGTATCCCGGCTTCGTGCCTGCATACGTGCGACCGCTGTTCTGCGAGGGCAAGGGGCCGTTCCGCTGGGCGGCGCTGTCGGGCGATCCGGAAGACATTCGC
>CAZDGY010001042.1:0-888 GCA_964504685.1 uncultured Kofleriaceae bacterium
CGCACGACGGTCGAGCACGTTGTATACAAACGCGTTGCCGTCACCGAGCAAAGACACGACCTGGTTGAACACGAAGTCAACCTTCGTCTGCTCCGGGTTCGGCACATCCAACCAAACCGGCCTCGGCCGAAACGGCTTGCGAACACCGTCACTGTCGGTCGTGAACGTGTCGATCGGCAGCGTCGCGATCGAATCCCCGATCAGGCTCTGGCAAGCCCACACAGCCGACACCCCAAGTGCGGTGCTGCGCGTCACACTCACGCCGGTCGCGTCATCCGCACCAATCGGGCTGTCCTCACCGGCCGCCCACGCTTTCCAGAACGCGGTGTTCGTGATCGTGCGCCCTTCGACCGGGTCACGGTCACGCAGCAGCGCGTTCAGCAGCGTCAACGCAAGCCCCTGTCAAGAATCTCGGCGGCAGCGACGACCAGAACGCCGGCGACGATGATCGCGACCGGCACCGACCACCGGGCCAGGCCGTCGACGATCGCGCACGCACCGGCGAGCTCCGCGACGTTCACCGCGGCCTTCAAAAATCGGGGCATGCCGGTTGCTCCTACTCGTCGTCTTCGATGGCATTCAGATCGATCACGCGCGGCGCGGCGCGACGCTGCTCCCCGAGGTTCGTCAGAAACCCCCAGAGCGCCAGGTTGCTTGAGACGAGCGGACAGATATCGGTCGCTGACGACTTGCGCGACCAAGTGTGCGCCCCTTCGTCGCCAAGCTTGCGCTTCGCGGCGCCACGGACCGCCGAGTTCAGCTCCGGCGACTCACGGTGACGAACAGTTCCCTGCTCGATCGCGTCCATCAGCATCCCGAACGCCTGCGCATGGTCTTTCGGGATGCTGATGGACGCGATCGAGCAGGGAACTGTTCGTCACCGTGAGT
>CAZDGY010001042.1:898-2507 GCA_964504685.1 uncultured Kofleriaceae bacterium
GCGCCCATCGACGACGACACCGATCGCGTTGTGCGCGACGATCAGCCCGGCGACACGATCGACGAGCCACCCGGTCCCGCGCTCATGCTCGACGAGCTCGAGGTGCGCCCATTTGTCAGGACGGGCGCCGGCGACGCTGATCGCGCCCCACGCCCGGTCCGGCGTCACATCAAACGCGAAACACGGCCTGCCCGTGATTGTCGAAGCCGGGTCGGCAAGGAACTTCCACCGCTTCGGGTCGATAACAGCGTCGTCGCCGTCAGGGTTCGGCCAGTCACCCACGTTCAAGCGTTCCACCGCAAAAGTTCTCGGGTCCATCGACCTCAGCTCCCGCGCGATGTGCTCCGTCGAGATCCTGATGCCCAGTCCCGGGTTCGCCTCAGCCCACGCGTCCTCGTCGCCGGCCAGGTCCTCGGTCACCTCTGCCGGAAGCGAAGCCTCAGCCGACCATTCGTAGTACGCGAGCGCCGGATCGTCGCCAGCCAGGCCGCGCTCACGCACCCGGGCGAGCACGACACCGTCCTCATGGATGTACTGGTCGACCGCCGACGCCGTGTACCACACCTGCGGGTTCGGCCTGGCCGACAGCGTCGGCAGCAAAGCCCCGTGCGCGGACTCCGGCAAGATCATCGCCTCGTCCAAGATCAGGCAGTCCGACGTGAAGCCGCGGCCGCCGCCCTTCGTCCTCGTGCGAAACCGGATGCGCTGACCGCCGCGAAGCTCGATGCCTTCCTCGCCATGCGCGCGAGACACGCGCTTCACACGCCGATCAAAGTCGGGTGTGCCCTCGATCAGCGACAACAGCCGACGGAACGCCTCGAGCGACGTGTCGAACTGATGCGCCGAATGGATTATCAGCCGCTCACCAAGCAGAAACAGGCCGGCAAGCTCGCGAGCCTCAAGGATCGACCCCTTGCCGTTCTGGCGAGGCACGATCAAACCCACCTCGAACGCGCTCCATCGACCGTTCGACCGTTCGCCAAGCGCGCCCTCAAGCACAAGCTGCTGCCACGGGTCAAGCTCGAGCCCCGCGAGCGCCGCGAGGTCGACCGCCTCGACGCCAGCGGACGACACGCAGTCAGGTACGGAGCTAACTCGCGGCTGCTGTGACCCTACGAGCCTCTCGAGCGGCGGCGAGATCGTCAATCCGGTCCCCTTCATCCTCAACCGGCGTCAACTCCCGCAACTCCTTCAACGTCTCGGCCAGTTTCCCGGCGCACATCGACACGGAGGTCGCCGAGTTCTCGCCATCATCGACTCGCGAAGCGAGCGCCAGCGCGAGACGCGCGAGACCGGACTCAGCGAGGTCCGAGTCGAGCCGCTTGATCTTGTCGAGATCGCGCTGGACCGCATCCATCACATCGCCCACCGCTACCAACTCCTCGACGGCACACGCTGCAGCGGGCGCCGACCAGCCGTCGCCCGATTACACCGCGCATGCTCCGGCCCGGCGTACATAGAACGATCCCGATCGTCGTGACCGAGATCCCACGGCTCGCCCGGCAAGATCGGCCCGCCGCAGCGGGCGCAAGCGACCATCCCGGCCGCCACGAGCGGGACCCACCGCTTCCGGAGGCGCTGATGCCGAGATCCGTAGCCGCGGGCAGCA
>CAZDGY010001043.1:0-2505 GCA_964504685.1 uncultured Kofleriaceae bacterium
TACGTACTTGTCGAAGATCGCGTCGCGGTACTCCGCCGGCACGCCCGGTCCGTGGTCGACGACCTCGAACCGCAACGCGCGATCAGTCACGCGCGCGCGGATCGCGACCTCGCCGCCGGCTGGCCCATAGCGGACGGCGTTGCCGACGAGGTTCGCGAGCACGAGCAGCACGCGATCGCGATCGACCGCGACTGGCGGTAGGCCCGGCATCAGCTCGGAGTGAAGCTCGACCTGGCGTTGCGCCGCGGTCGAGCGCTGCGCGTCGATCGCCTCGCGCACGAGCTCCTCCGGATCCTCGGGCGCGATCCTCAGCTCGATCCGGTCGGCAGAGATCCGCGATAGATCGAGTAGCTCGTCGACGATCGCCTGGAGTCGGTCGCACTCCTCGCGTGCCGCGAACACTAGATCGGCCTGCTTCTCGGTGAGCTCGCCGACCGCTTTCTCGGCGAGCAGGTGCACCGCCATCCGCAGCGACGTGAGCGGCGTCCGCAGCTCGTGGGCGACCGTCGCGACCAGGTCGCTGCGCAACTCCTCGAACCGGCGCAGCCGGGTCACGTCCTGGAGCACGATCGTCGCACCGACCACGTCGCCCTCCTCGGCGTAGAGTGGCGCCGCGCGCGGCAGCAACAACACGCGCGCGCCGTCCGCCGCGACGACCTCGACGGCTTCGTCGAGCCCTTTCGGCACGTAAGCGCCGTGCCCGGCCGCGACGTGTTGCCGCAACCGCTCGACCACGCTGCGCACCGCGGGCTCGAGCGACGCGAGTGCGCCGTGCCCAGCCTCGGCGCGGACCTTGAGGATGGTCTCGGCGGTGTGGTTCGCGTGGCGCAGCTCGCCGTCAAGCGCGACCACGAGCACCGGATCGGGCAGGCTGTCGATCGCGGCCTGCGCCGCGAGCTGCGCTTCGAGCAACTCGCCGAGCGAGCTCTCGCGATACTTGTGAATGCGTTCGGCCATCGTATTGAGCTCGTGTGCGAGCTCGCCGATCTCGTCGCCGCGCTCGACCCGCGCGCGGACCGCGACGTCGCCTTCGCCGAGCCGGCGAGCGGTCTGGCCGAGCACGCTGAGCGGCCGCAGCACGCGTGTCGTGATCACCGACGACAGGAATAGGCCGAGCGCGAGGCCGGCGAGCGAAACAACGACGAGCAGCATGTTCGACTCGTCTGCGAGCTCCTGCGCGTGATCGCTCTTGTGGATCATCGCGTCTTGATTCATCGCGAGGATCGCGTCGGCCGCGTTCTTGACCGCGAGAAACTCGGGCAGCAGCTTCGTGAAGTAACGATCGTCGAGCCCGACTGCCTCCGGCGCCTGGCGGACCGCCGCGACATCGCTGCGATACGTGTTCCACGCGACGTGCAGCTTCGCGGTGGCATCGCGCTCACCGACCTCGGTGATGTTCGCTTCCTGCGCGGTGAGCTCCGCTTCGAACTTCGGCACGTTCGCATCGACCTGGTCGAGACCGCGGCTGGCTCGGCCGATGATCGCGAACACGACACCGCTGTCGATCCGTTCGGCCGCCTCCTTCATCCGCTCCGCGGCGAGCACCGAGCGATAGTTGTCCTCGAGGATGTGCTGCGAGCCGCGACCGAGCGCCTGCGTCACGACGCTGCCGATCACGATCGTGATGCACAGCGCGAGCACGAGCGGCAGCTGGGCGAGCAAGAGCTTCGTACGCAGCCTCATCCGCGCTCCTCTTCGGCGTGCACGCCGGAGTCGAGCGCGACGATATGCACGTCGAGATCGTCGGCCTCGCGCAACAGGCGCAGCGGAGTCGAGCGACCGGCGACTTGGCGCCACCACGGCTGGTGCGAGCGGCCGATCACGAGGTGCCCGACGCCGTGCGAGCGCGCGAAGTCGATCAGCGCGTGTACGGGATCGCGCGCCCGCAGCCGCACGACCTCGGCCCCAAGCTCGCGGGCAAGCTCGATGTTCGCGAGCAGATGGCGCTGCGCTTCGGCGTCGATCCGATCCGGCGCTTCGCGTGGCGTCTCGACGTAGACTACGAACCAGTCCCCGGACAGTCGGCCAGCGAGCCGCGAGCCCTTGCGGAGCAGCAGCTCGGCGTGCGGCGGATAGGACGACATACACACCATCACCCGGCCGCGCGCGTCACGAGCGGCGCGTGCACCGTTGGCCTCGACCGCGCCGGTGCGGGCCTTGGTCTCGCTCTGTCGCTCGAGACTCTCGGCGACCTCGCGCAGGGCGAGCTCGCGCAGCGTGCTCAGGTTGCCGTCCTTGAAGAAGTGGCTCTCCGCCCACGCCACCTTGTCGGCCGCGTAGATCTTGCCGCCGCGCAGGCGCTCGATCAGGTCCTCGACCGAGAGATCGAGGTTCACGACCTGCACCGCCTCCTTGAGGAAGCGATCCGGCACGGTCTCGCGGATCGCGACCCCGGTCGCCTTCTCGACCACGTCCTTGAGCGATTCGAGGTGCTGGATGTTGAGCGCGCCGATCACGTTGATCCCGGCGGCGAGGATCTCGAGCACGTCCTGGTAGCGCTTCTTG
>CAZDGY010001044.1:0-2505 GCA_964504685.1 uncultured Kofleriaceae bacterium
CACGAAGCCCTCGGCGCGAGCGATACCGCGGTCGCGATGGCGAGCAAGCCCGGCGAGCGCACCTCGCTCACCGATCTCGGCCGCTCGGCGACCGATGCGGTCAAGCCGCTCGACAAGAGCATGCTCGAGGGCGACCTGATCGGCACGACGCTGTCGGGCCGCTACCAGATCACGCGCAAGCTCGGCGAAGGCGGGATGGGCGCGGTCTACGAAGCGACCCACACGCTGATCAACAAGAAGGTCGCGGTCAAAGTCCTGCTCGAGAAGTACGCGAAGCGGCAAGCGATCGTGCAGCGCCTCGAACAAGAGGCCAAGCTCGCCTCCTCGCTCGACAACGACCACATCATCGACATCACCGACTTCGGCACGACCGAAGACGGCCGCACGTTCGTCGTGATGGAGTTCCTCGAAGGCGAATCGCTCGCGGAATGCCTCGCGCGCGAGACCAAGCTGCCCGAGCAACGCATCCTCCGCATCGCGTCGCAATGCGCGTTGGCGCTCGTCGATGCGCACGCGAAGGGCATCGTTCACCGCGACATCAAGCCGGAGAACCTGTTCCTCGAAAAGCGCAAAGACTTGGACTTCGTCAAGGTCGTGGACTTCGGGATCTCGAAGTCGTTGCGCGCGACCGGCGAAGACGAGGAGCAGCCGCGGTTGACCCAGACCGGCATGGTGCTCGGCACGCCGCTCTACATGTCGCCCGAGCAAGCGCGCGGCGACGAGGAGCTCGATGCGCGCGTCGATCTCTACGCGCTCGGCGTGATCATGTACGAGTGCGCGACCGGGCGCGTGCCGTTCTCTGGCACGAACTACCTGAGCGTGATCTCGCAGGTGCTCAACGAGGATCCGACGCCGGTGCGCGAGCTGCGGCCCGATCTCAGCGAAGAGTTCGAGGCGATCGTACTGAAGCTGATGGCGAAGGAGCGCACCGCGCGCTACGCGAACGCGACCGACGTCCTGTCCGACATCACCTCGCTACTCGACGATCCGACGCACTCGACCGAACGCGCGAAGATCACCGGACCGCGGCGCAAGGCGGCGGTCGCGCCGAAGGGTGCATCGAAGATCCTCGCGTGGGTCGCTGGCGTCGCGGTGCTCGTCGCGGTGATCGTGGTCACCGTGATGTTGACGATGGGTCGTTCGAACAAGCCAGGCCCGACCGTGGCGCCGCCGACGCCGCCGGTCGTCACCCATGCGATCCCGGCCGATGCCGCGGTCCCGACGACGACGCCCGATGCGGGGCCGCTGCCGTCGGAGACCGTCGAGTACACGATCGAGACCGTGCCGAGCGGTGCGCAGATCTTCAAGGAAGGCATCGAGTACGGCCGGTCGCCGCAGAAGGTCGAGTTGGTCAGGAAGGACAAGGACACCGAGTTCCTCGCGCGCGCGCCCGCGTACAACGATCATCCGTTCAAGCTCAACCCGGCCGAGGACAAGGACCACGCGATTCGCATCTTGCTCGAGAAGCCGAAACAAGGCGCCCCGCTGATCCGGACCGACTTGAAGAAGCAAACCGGCGGCGCGGGCTCGGGCTCCGACCAGGGTGCAACCATCGACGGGTCGACGGGCGATCCCTACAAGCACAAGCCCGGTCCGTGACCGATCGCCCCGGTTGTCAAAGTGAACACCGTCCCCACGTATCCTCGCGAGAGTCCTCACCCGTGAGGGGACGGCCGGTTGTCAAAGTGAACACCGTCCCCATCGCCGTCCTGTTGCTCTTCTCCAGTGCCGCGATCGGGCACGCGCAACCAGCCGCCGAGGCACCTCGCGACGACGCCGGCTACATCGGGCGCGATGTGACCCGGCTCGAGATCGACGATTGCCCGGCGCTGCCCGATCTGTCGAAGGATCGCATCCGCCAAGTCGCGTCCGAGCACTATCAGCGCGGCGAGGTGCTGTACGCGGAGGGCGACTACAAGGGCGCGGTCGAAGAGCTGGTCTCGGCGTACTGCCTGTCGCCGTACTACACCGTGCTGAAAGACATCGGCCAGGCCTATGAGCGCCAGCTCGAGTACGAAAAGGCGATCGGCTACCTGTCGCGCTACGTGTTCACGATCCCGAAGAACGCGCAGCGCGCGTCGCAATGCGACGTCGATCCGCAGGCCGACGCGAAGCTCGTCAAGGCGCGGATCTCGGTGCTCGAGGGCCTGCGCGCAGAGATCCTCGTCGACACCTCGCCGCCCCACGCCAAGCTCACGCTATCGAACGACGCCGGCGTGCACGCGCGCGGCGAGTCGGGCTCACTGCTCGAGGTGGCGGGCGGCCGCTACACGCTGACGATCGAGCTCGATGGCTACGTCACCGCGCACCGCGAGATCGCCGCGAACATCGGCAAGCCGTACACCTACTTCGAACGGCTCGAGCCGCAGAAGGGCGAGCTGCGCGTCCAGGTGACGCCGAACGATGCGCGGCTGTTTCTCGACAAGCGCTCGGTCGGCACCGGCCGGATGGACGAGCAATTGCCGGCGGGCAAGTACTCGCTGGTCGTCGAGCTCGCCGATCACG
>CAZDGY010001045.1:0-2503 GCA_964504685.1 uncultured Kofleriaceae bacterium
TCGAGCACCCCGTTGCCGTGGTGCATGTGCATGAAGTCGACGATCCGCTCGTGCAATCCAGCTTTGCGCGCGGTGACGATGCCCTCGGTGACGTGCGCGAAGATCGCGTCACACGACACTTCCGGCGGCAGCTGATCGTGCGGCGACGTCTCGCCCGGCTCGAGGTTCTCGATGAAGTACTTCGGCTGCAGCGACTTGCCGAGGTCGTGATAGTACGCGCCGACGCGGACGAGCCGGCCGTTCGCACCGATCGCGTTCGCCGCGATCTCGGCCATGTTCGCCATCATCAGGCTGTGCTGCCACGTGCCGGGCGCCTTCTCGGCGATCTGCTTGAGCAGCGGGTTCGACAGATCCTCGAGCTCGATCAACTTCGCGCTCGTGATCTCGCCGACGAGCAGTTGGTAGATCGACACGACCGGGATCGCGATGACCGTCGCGAGGGCGGGACCGACCGCGGCGGCGACCCAGGTCGATGTCCACGGATCGGACAGCTCGCTGAACGGCAACCGACCGTGCGTCAGGTACTCGAGCAGCGGGTACGTCAGCCCGGTGAGCACGGTCGACACCGCACCCGCGACGAGCACCGCGCGCATTCGGGTCTTCGGCCGCTCGGCGACGACCAGCCCCGCCGTGCCTGCTTGCACGAGCAACAGGATCGCGACCCCGACATCGAATGGCACGAGCATCGTGGTGACGAGCGCGGCGAGAATGCCGGTCGCCAACCCGACGACGCGATCGAGCACGAGCGTCGGTACGATCGCGAACACCGCGACCGGGACGGCGAGCACGCTGACCGCGGTCGTGAGCATCACGATCTTGATCGCCGCGGCGGTGACCGCGAGCAGCCCGAGGCTGACCAGCTGGACGCGCAGCAACGTCCCTCGATTCGATCGCCGCGTGTGGTGACTGAAGATCGCCGCGAACGCCGCGATCAACGCGAAGTAGGCGACGTACGGCGCCGCGCCATGCGGTTGCGCCTCTTCGATCGCCGCGACGTCGCGCGCATCGTTGCCTTGGGTGTCTGCCACCTGGCCGCGCGCGATGACGACGCCGCCGCCGCGCACGACGCCGGTGTGGTTGTACGTCTCGTAGCCGGCGAACGGCGGCACGCGGATGGTGAGCGTCGCTGGCTTGCCGGAGACGACGTGGCCGGCGCCGAGCGCACCGAGCCAACGTTCTGCGGTCGCCATCGGCGTCACCAGCACCGCGAACGCGATCGCGAGCACCGCGCCGATCCACCACGTGACGCGCGGACGGCGAGCGACCACCCGAGCGAGCTGCGCCTGCGGCCCGTCGCCGTCGCCGCCGGTCGGTGCGCGCGGAATCTCGCTGCTCGACAGGCGATCGGGCGCGGTGGTCGTCGACGTGGACGCGGTCACGTTAGATCCCGATGTCGAATTCCGCGCGGGTGCGCGGGCCGTGGATCGTCGGGAACTGCATCGTGCGCATGACCCGGTTCAAGCAGTTCCACAGACCGCCGGCCGCGGCGCCGTTGACCTTGACGAAGTTCACCCGACCACTCGGGCCGTTGATGATGATCGCGATGTTCGCTTGGCTCGCGCCGTTGCTCTGCAGACAGCCGCCGAGCTGCGCGCCGTAGTGCGAGTACACCGCGTAGACCTTGTCCATGCCGAGCGTCTCGGTCTCGTCGCTGTCGTCGCTCAGATCCAGCGCCATGTTCTCGCTGCTGTTCGCCATGCTGCCGGTGGTGCCGCCGCCGTTGGGGTGATGGCCGGCGCTCCCGCTGTGGTGCTTCGCAGGCGGGACCTTCGGTTCGGAGACCTTCACTTGCAGCGTTGCACTCTCGACCTGATTGACCGACGCGACCTTGGTGCCGCCCGAGTCGCCGCGCACCGATTGCACGATGAAGTAGCCGCCGACCGCGACGCCGGCGATGCCGAGCCCGATCACGGCGTAGAGCAACGCGCCGCGACTCTTTTCGCGCTTCTGCTGGACGACCTCGGCCTGCGCGCGCCGTTTGTCGTCGAGGCGTTGCTTCGCGGCGTCGACGACCGGACCGAGCAGCGGATGCTCACCGATCGAGGTGCGCGCGCCCGTATCCTTGTCCATGATCACGTTGTCGCCGACGATCTCGCCCTTCTCGATCTGCGCGACGATATCCGCGAGCGAGAACGGGCCGTAGTCGAGCCGGCCCTTCGTGACGAGCCACTTCTCGGTCGTGTCGGCGAGCGCGGCGGCGAGCGCGCGGTCGACGTTCGCGTCGCCGCTGCCGGCCGCCTTGGGCGCGGCGAGCTCGGCGGCGAGGCTGACCTGCTTCTCGAGCGTCGGTGCCTCGTCGAGCTTGGGCACCATCTGCGTCTGCATCGCGCCGCCCTTGCCGAGCGCCTCGGACACGACCTCGCTCAGCACGTCGACGCGGCCGAACCGCTTCTCGGGGTCGCGGTGGCACGCGCGCGCGATGACCTCATCGATCTGTGCCGACGCGCCCTGCACGACCTCGCTGGGCCGCTGGCCGCCGCGCTCGAGCGTGCGCCCGACGAGC
>CAZDGY010001046.1:0-2502 GCA_964504685.1 uncultured Kofleriaceae bacterium
ACTCGACGCGGTCCAGGCCGGCACGGGCACCGTCGCGAACGTCGCGAACGCGAGCGCGGGGTTTGGCGATCCGGTCACGACCGTCAACGCGCAGCTGGCGGCGATCACGAGCTCGGTGGCGACGTGGGCTGACTCGCTCGGCCTTCCCGCCGCGCAGTACCCCGGCGCGCCCTTCGACTACTCGAGCCTGCTCGTGCCCGCGCTTATCGGCGCCGGCATCTTGCTGTTGATGTGGAGGAAGTAATGGCGACCACCGCAACAGCTATGACCACGATGGACGTTCATCAGGCCGCCGTCGAGCTCGCCAAGATGAAGCGCTCGCTGAAGTCGTGGCTAAAGTACCGCCAACTCGGCGATGCGATTCTCGCTGGCACCGCGCCGAGCCTCAAGAAGCCGCTCGCGTACGCGCAGAACATCATCCTGTCGTACCGCACGAATGTCGCGGCGGTCACCGATCAGGACCTCGCGAACAAGCTCTACGCGCTGCTCTCCGAGGTCATGCCGGACGCGCAGCTGCCGAGCGCGGACCTCACCGCGAACCCGACCGCGACCTCCGACCTCGCGCAGATCGCCATCACGGGACAAGCGCCGCTCGCGTCCACCGTCGCTACACCGACCGCGACGTCCGGTGTCGGTGTCACGCATCCGTGGCTGTGGCCGGTGCTCATCGTCGGTGGGCTCCTGCTCGCGGTCACCACCGCGATCAAGAGCGCGGCCGACGTCGCTTCGCAGTCGGAGCACGACGCGTGCATCGAAGCCGGTGCGTGCACCGACTACGGCATGTGGTTGAAGGCCGGCGGCATCGTCATGCTCGCGTGGTTCGCGTGGACGCAACTGGGCGTTCGCGATCTCGTAAAGAGGAGGGCCTCGTAGGTTCAACTCTGCGCTGAGGTTGCTCGCTCTCTCGATGCTGTCGTGAGAGTTGAGGGCCCAAAAGGTCATCAACCGGAGAGGCATGCCGGTAGACAGATGGCGAGCATCCCCAGCGCAGACATCCCCATCGAGGCAAGGTAATCACCATGGCGTACGCACGCAAGAGTCCCCGCAGTATGAGACCCGCGCAATTCGCGCGGGCCGCGGCGCGTCGTCGTGCGCTCGGCATGGGCGACGTCGTGTCCGAAATCGAGAACGCGGTAACCACCGCGCTCTCGGCGGTGAGCGATCCGTACCTGGGCGAAGTGATGTGCCACATCGGCCAGCTGCAGCAGGTCAAGTCGGGCCAGGTGCCCACGCCGTGCACCGAAGTCCCGTACGGCCAGCCCGGCGGCATCGGCGTCGACAACGTCGCGGTCGCGCTCCGCGGCTACGTCTACGCCCAGGAGAATCCGTGGGTCGTCCCCGTCGCGATTGCGGCGGTCGTCGGCATTCCATTCTTCCTCGGATATATGATGGGGAAGGGCTAAGCCGTGGCCTACGCCAAGGACAGCGGCTTCTCGCGTGGCGTCGGCGCCATCGCCAGCATGGACCACAACAAGTCGCGCCAGCGTCGGCGCGTCGAGGTGGCTCGTGCGCTGGCCAAGCGTGATCGCGCCCTGTCGAAGCTCACCATGGGACCACGCGGCGGGCTCGGCTCGAGCGGCATGGTGACCTCTGGTGGCGGCGTGCGCGGCGCCGCGACGTCACCGGCCATCGGCCAGTGGCACCTCGCGCGGCCAAGCGCGATCGGGCCGAGCGCCTCTCCGATCGTCACGGGTCGCCCGTACATGCGTCCGGTCACGTTGACGCCCGTCGTGGTGATCAACCCGGGCAACAGCATCGCGACCGGATCTGGAACGTCAGGCGGCACGACGATCGTCAGCACCGATCCGACGGGCGGCGCAGGCATCGCCACGAGCTCGGGAACCTCGACCGATCCAACGTCGACCGATCCCACGACCACACCGCCGACGCTCGCGCCTCCGATCATGATCCCGGATCCGGGCGCACCCGATCCAGGCGACGGCAGCGACGGCCTCACGCCGACCACCGTGACCACGGCGAGCACGCTGCCGTTCGGGCTGACGTCGACCGAGCTCCTGATCGGCGCCGCTGCCATCGCGGCCGGCCTCTACTTCTACTCGAAGCGAGGCAAGTGATGCGCTTCCGCCGCCGCTCGCTCGGCGACGACCCAACCCGGACCACGTATCAGGTGGCGCCGGGGCTGGGGTTCACCACGCCTGCGCCTACGCCCACGCCTGCGCCGACCATGTACATGGCGGCTACGGCTGCGGCCACGCCGGCGCCGACCATGACGTCGTCGTACCAGGTCGCGCCGGGATTCACCCCGGCTGCGACTGCACCGGTAGCTGCGAGCACGGATGGCTCCGTCCTCTTCGGCTTGTCCATGACCGAGCTGCTCATCGGCGCGGTCGCGATCGGTGCGGGCTGGTACTTCCTCCGGAAGCGAGCCAGCCCATGACGCGCGCGCTGACTCGCAACCTCCGCACGGACTACATCCGGCATCCGGACACGTTCGGCGACGCGTTCAACACGACGTGGATCTCGTCGGCAGACGCGAACGCG
>CAZDGY010001047.1:0-2487 GCA_964504685.1 uncultured Kofleriaceae bacterium
CATCGACGACGAATCCGGCGATTCTTGGCTGCGCGTCGCGGCGCGCACCGGCCTGTTCGTGCCGAAGCTCGCCGTGGTCGTAGCCCTGTCGCCGGTGCGCGGCTTGGTCTGGGTCAATGACCGCTATCAGCTCGAACAGCTCTACTTTCGCGTGTTCTTCAACGCCGACCGCACGATCGGCCTGTACCCGACGGCCACCTACGAGAGCGGATTCGGCGCGAGCGCGGGTGCGCGCTTCGTCGACCGGGACGTGTTCGGCCAGCTCGAGCATTTCGCGATCGCGGCGACGACCGGGGCGGTGACCGGCGAGCCGTATCGGGAGGAATTCCTGGCTTCATTCAACACCGGGCACCGGCTCGGCCGCCACCTCGTGCTCGGTATCGAGGCCAACTTCAATCGCCGACCGTCCGATCCATTCTACGGCATCGGGAACGGCGACCTCGTGTCCCAACCGTCGCGCGTGATCGACCCGGTGATGGATCCCACCGCGTTCGAGACCTACCTGCGCTACCAGGAGGAGCGGGTCGCGATGTCCTCCGACGTGCGCGTTTTCGATCACGTCCACGTGCTGGCCAGCGGCGCACTCACCGAGCTCGCGTTCTCGCGAAGTGCGAGCGGCGTCCCGATCGACATGGTCTACGACTCGGCCGGACTCGTCGGTTTCACCACCGGCGTTCGCCACCTGTACGGCGAGTTGGAGCTGCGCTGGGACACCCGCCGGCGGGTGAGTCAGTTCGAGCCCAAAGGGGTCCACTCGTCCGGCTCGCTCGTCGCGGCGTTCGCTGGCCGCGTCGATCAGCTCGACGGCGGCGCCGACTTCTGGCGCTATGGCTGCGAGCTCCAGCACTTCTTCCGGATCGCTAAGGGCCCTCGCGCGCTGGTCTTGCGATTTCACGGCGAAGGCGTGACCGGCTCGCTCGATCAGGTGCCGTTCGTGGAGCTCCCGGAGCTCGGCGTCGGCGCATTTCTCCGCGGCTACCCATTCGAGCGATTCCGCGACCGCGTCGCCGCATTCGGTTCGGTCCAGTACGAATGGGACGTGTCGCATCTCGCCGACGCCTACATCTTCGCCGATGCCGGGCGGGTATTCCGCTCTCTCGATAACGTCGGGTTTAGCGACATGCGGCTCGGATTCGGCATCGGCGCCGAGGTCCACAGCGATGTCGGGTTCTTGTTCGAGGCGACCATCGCGTCGTCGATCGACGGCGGCGTATTCCTCAGTGCGTCGTTCAATCCCGTGCTCGACGCGCGGGCGAGGTGGCGATGAAGTGGTCCAGACTCGTTGTTGTCCTTGCGCTCAGCTGCGCGTCGGGTTCGCGCGTTCCAGCGGCGCGGTTCGCGAATACCCCGATCGTCTCGGTCGTGAACGATCGGCTCGATGTCGCGAAGCCGCCGTCCTGGCGGCGATTCCTGCCGATCCTGTACTTCTTCGACGGCACCGTCCAGCGCCGGCTCACCCGCGCGCTCGAGCTGCCACGGCACCAACGCGCGCTCGGGGTGAACGCGATCGACGAGGTGGCCGACTCGACGTGGTTCACGAACCGGATCGGCGTACGCGCCCTGAGCCCCGACGAGATCCGCCGTGGGCCGGTCACGGATAATCCCGAGCTCCACCGGCCGTGGACGATCCGCGGCACGAAGGTCGGTGGCACCTCGGTCGGCTTCATCATCAAGGACGCCCGTGGCGTCAAGTACATGTTGAAATTCGACGCGCTCACCGATCCGCCGGAGCTCCAGACCGCCACGCACGTCGCGGTCAACCGCTTGCTGTGGGCGAGCGGTTACAACGTCGCCGAGGATCAGATCGTTTACTTCCGCCGCGAAGACTTGCGGATCGCGCCGGATGCCAAGATCAAGGACCACAGCGGCGACGAGGTCGGCCGGTTCGACGAGCGCGAGCTCGACCGCGAGCTCAAGCTGGTGCACGTCGAGCCCGACGGCTCGTACCGGTCGATGGCGTCGCGCTGGATCGAGGGCACGACGCTCGGCGGCCATCCGGGCGAGGGCGTTCGCGGCGATGATCCCAACGACCTCATCCCGCACGAGCTCCGGCGCGACCTGCGCGGGTTCTACGCGATCTGCGCGTGGCTCGACCACGTCGATGTCACCGAGGGCCAATTCGTGGATGCGTGGACCACGGATGACGCGGATCGCCGCCGGCACTACGTCCGGCACTTCGCGATCGATTTCGGCATGAGCCTCGGAGCGATGGGCACGATCATGCAAGACCTGCGACGCGGCTACACCTACGAGATCGACATCGTCGACATCGTCCGTGCGATCGCGACCGGCGGCATCCCGTATCGCAGGTGGGAGCACCGCGAGGCGCCGCCGATTCGCGGGGTCGCTCCGCTGTTCGTGGCGAGCACGTTCGACCCCGGGAATTGGCATCCGGATCTGCCGGGCTACACGCCGTTCCTCGAATCGGATCGATTCGACAAGTTTTGGGGCGCGAAGATCGTCTCGAGCTTCACGCGCGAACAGATC
>CAZDGY010001048.1:0-2486 GCA_964504685.1 uncultured Kofleriaceae bacterium
AAACTCAGCGAGCGGACGCGCGGCTCACCACTTCTTTCCCGCGATCTGCCGAGTCGCGACGTTGAGCCGGTTCCAAACGTTGACTGCCGAGATCGAGATCAACATCGCGGCGAGCGCGTTCTCGTCGTAGTGACGCGCCGCCTCGGTCCAGACGTCGTCGGGAACGGGGTCCGCGCGATCGGCGAGCCGGGTGACCGCTTCGGTGAGCGCGAGGGCGGCGCGCTCGGCGTCGGTGAAGAACGGAGCGTCGCGCCACGCGGCGAGCGTGAGGTTGCGCGCGTCGGTGTCCTTCGCGAAGAGCTCGCTTCTCGTGTGCAGCTCGAGACACACCGCGCAGCCGTTGATCTGGCTCGCGCGCATGTGGACCAGTGCCAGCGTGGTCGCTGGGACGCCGCGATCTTGAGTTGCCTTGCTGAGGGTTTGCAGCGCTGTCATCGCTTCGGGGATGACAAACACCGGTTGCTTCATACGTACCTGCATCGGGATCTCCTTGTTCACATCGAGCCAATCGTCAGAGCCATGACGAAATGGCGACGACAGATGTGACCGACCTTCGGAGGCCCGTGCGGTGGCGGTTCACTTCGGCGCGGTCGTCTGCGCCTTGCTGCGGTTGCGATCGACCTTGACCGACATGTGGATGTCTTGCACGCCCGGGACGTTGTCGACCATGTCTTCGATCAATCGCTTCTGATGGCGGTCCTCGATCGTGCCGGTGATCGTGACCTCGCCGCTCTTGACCTGGATGTCGACGTTCGACGGATCGATCAGATCGTGGTCGGCTAGCATCTCGCAGATCCGCTCGCGCAACTTCTCGTCGGAATACGCGAAGTTCATCGGGCCCTTGCCGCGGTGGCCGCCTTGGCTACTCGGCTGCGGATGGCGCGGATAGTTGTAGCCGCGGTTGTGGTAGTCGGTGCCGAAGTAGCCTTGGTTCGCGGCGCCTTCGCTGCCGAAGCCTTGGTTGCTGTAGCCCTGACCGCCATAGCCGCGATCGCTGTAGCCGCGATCGTTGTAGCCGGACCCGTCGCCGTCGTCGAACCCATAACCGCGCGGTCCGTCGTTTGGATGGGTGCGGATCGAATAGTCGCGCGCGCCCGAGTCCCACACGCGCTGCTGCTGCTCGCGGTAGTTCGCCGAGCGATCGCGCCCGATCGTATCGACCGCCTGATCGTCCCGTCGACCTGCCATATAGCCGCTCTGGCCCTGGCCGTAGCGTTCGGTCGAGTGCGGGTCGTGTGGCTCATCGCGACGGCTACGGGAGGTCGCGCGTTGATCGTCGTGGTTGGTGTGGTTGTCCGTGCCGTTGTTGTTCGCCATGTTCGCGAGCGGTGTGCAATCGACATACCCGTACCCGCGCGATATCGCGGCGACGACGATCGAGGGCACGCGCCGCGCTGCAGCACGCATGGTACGGGCTCATTCGCGCACCGTGCGCCTAAGCTCGGACCAACGTCGTGCCTCGCCGACCTACTCGCGACGCGCGGGTCGCGATAGACGCCGGCGCCGGACAATCCTTTCACGACCCTAGTGATCGTCGTGGTCGGGCGCTGCAGCTCTACAGGAAGACAGGCTTCGACGCTCATGGTGCGGTGCCGGGGAGACACACCACCGAGCTCATCACGACCTTGCCTTCGTTGACCGACGTCGTGTTCGGCATGTCCACATGGCTGTCGGTGAACAGCATGACGTGCAGATCGGGCTGGATCTCGGCCGACCACGGTCCCTCGCTGACGTCCGAGCGAGGGTGCGCGCAAGCGAACGCGCTCCGGGTCACCTGCGAGCTCGGCGGGTAGCTGCGACCGCGATCGTCATGGCGCGAGCTTACTACGCGTCAGGGCGTGCGTCGTAGGGGCCGCCGATGGGTAGCGCGTGCCGCGGCGATCGCGCGAACACGTCGATGCGCGAGCTGCGCGGCAACAAGCTGGTCACGCGGAAGTTCGACGGGTGTGCACAGCAGCGCGCGCTCGCGGAGCGTGATAGACGAAAGTCTAAGCGAGGCCATCGATGCTGACGACCCGACGTTCATTCCTGACTGTGGCTACCTCCAGTGCGCTGCTCGTCGGCTGCGGCGCGGCAGGGCACGGTGCCGAGCACCCGAACGCCGGAGAAGGAGCCGACGAGGTTGCGCCAGCCGAAGACCTCATGCGCGAGCACGGCGTGCTGCGGCGGGTGATGTACATCTATGACGAGGCGAGCTTGCGCCTCGAGTCGCGGCGCGAGCTTCCGCTCGACGCGCTCGCGGCGTGTGCTGCGATCATCCGGCGCGTCATCGAGGACTACCACGAGAAGCTCGAAGAGAATTTTCTGTTTCCGCGGTTCGAGAAAGCCGGCAAGCTGGCCGACTTGACGGCGATCTTGCGACGAGGGCATCAGGCCGGACGGACGTTGACCGACCAGATCACAGCGCTCGCCAAGTCACCGCTCGCCGACGCTGATCGCGCGAACCTCGCGACCGTCCTACGCAGCTTCAATCACATGTACCGTCC
>CAZDGY010001049.1:0-2481 GCA_964504685.1 uncultured Kofleriaceae bacterium
CCGAGCTCGCTCCACTCGACGAGGTCGGCTCGCTCGCGTGGCTCGCCCGTACGGCCGGTCATCTCGATCGCCGCGAGCGCGCTTATCTGCTGCGCGGCATCTACTCGATGATGCGCGAAGGGTTTCGGTTACGCCGCAGCGTCAAGCGAGCGAAGCGCTCGGTCGCGCTCGACCCGTTCGAGCCGCCCGACACGCCGATGGTCCACGCCGCGACCGAATACCTCGTGACGCATAGTCGGCTGCCGATGATCAACCACAGCTATCGCACCGCGTTCTGGACGCTGGTCGTGCTCGATCACAAGACGGGCGTCACCGAGCAGACGCTCGAGACGACGTGGGTCGCGGCGTTGCTTCATGATGTCGGGCTCGACGTCCCGCCGGAGCACGGCGACTTCTCGGCCGGTGGCGTACAAGTGCTCGAACAACTCGCGGACAAGCACGCGTGGAGCGCCGACCACGTGCGCGAAGCGGGCGAAGCGATCGCGGTCAACCTCAGCACGCGCGTGCAAGCCGACAAGGTCGGCGACATCGCGTGGGCGATGAACGCAGGTGGCGCCGGCGAGCTCGGCATCTGGCCGCACCGGGCGCAAATGGCGCGTTCGAACATCAAGGCACTCGAGAAACGTTACCCGCGCGATGGCTTCCGCAAGCTCGCGATGGAGCTGATCCGCGACGAGGCCAAGCGCATCCCCGATGGCCGGTTCGCCGCGTTCAAGTGGGTGTACTGGCTGCTCATGCGTTAGTGCGGACGGAGGTGTATATCCGCACCGTGGCAAGCGAGCTCGCGCGCAGGATTTGCTCGGTTCTCGTTGCCGCGCTCGTCGCGTGCACGAGCGGCGGCGATCGACAAGCGGCGCCACACGACAAGAGGTCCGAAGGACCGTCCATGCGCGACTCGGCGATCGCGGACGCGGCGGACCTCGTTCCGGCGACGCCCGCCAAACCGCCTGCCCCGCCGCAATACACGATTGCGTTTCCGGCGCCGTCGAAGGCGAGCGAGACGTCGGTCCAGACCATCGATGGTCCGATGCCACAACGAGTGGAGACCGCCGAGCTCGACGGCGCGATGTACTTGGTCGTCTCCGGGACGTCGCCCCCGGGTCTGGCTGCAGGCAACAGCAGCGGCAGTCTCGATCGCGTCCTCGCGATGTTCGGCGCCACCTCCACGCGTGATGTCGCGATCAAGCTCGGTGACCTCTCCGGCCGCGAAGTGCACTTCACGGGCACCGGCTCGGGCATTCTCCGCACGTTCAGCGTCGGGTCGTGGATGATCCAGGCCGGGGTCGTCGCGCGCGGCCGACCTGTCGACGAGCGACAAGCCAAGCGCTTTCTCGACTCGCTGAAGATCCAGCGTTGACTACTGCGTCAGCTTCGAGATCCGCCGCACGCTCGCCCACACGAGCACGACCGCGAACACCACGAGCGCTAGCACGTGACTGGTCATCTCGAGCGGGCCGGCATCGCGCAACACGATGCCGCGCATGACCGCGACCATGTGCGTCGCCGGCAAGACCTCACCGATCGCTTGCAGCAAGAACGGCATGCCTTTGGTCGGGAAGATGTAGCCGGACAAGAAGATCGACGGCAGCACGAGCATCTGCGCCGTTTGCATCGCTTCCATCTCGGTCTTCGCTCGCACCGAGATGAACAGCCCGAACGCGAGCAGCGCCGCGAGATACACGACCATGATCCCGAACAGGAAGACCAGGCTGCCCTGGATCGGCACCGCGAAGCACCAACGCATGATCGTGAGGATCAGCGCGGTCTCACCGAGGCCGAGGAACATGTACGGCGCGACCTTGCCGAGCATCAAGCCGAGCGGATCGATCGGCGTGACGAGCAGCTGCTCCATCGTGCCGCGCTCGCGCTCGCGCACGATCGAGCCCGACGCCAAGAAGATCGCGATCATCTGCATGAGGATCGCGACCAGGCCCGGGATGATGTAGTTCGCGGTCCGGCCTTCCGGGTTGAACAAGATGATCGGCTGCGCCGACAGCGGCATGCCACCGCGCGCTTCTTGAGCGATCACTCTGAGGTTCTCGTCGGCGACAACCCCGTTGACCGCGGCGAGCGCGCCCGCACTGACGGTCGAGTCCGAGCCGTCGATCAGCACGAGCACCTTCGCCGGCAGGTTGCGCGCGCGCAGGTCGTGAAAGTCGGGCGGGATCACGATGCCGACTCCGGCCTTGCCCTGGGTGATCGCATCGCGCGCGGCGTTCGGGTTCGTCGTGACTTCTTTGATCTCGAACGTCTTGGTCGCGCGAAGCTTGTCCATCAGCTCGCGCGACTGCACCGAGCGATCTTGATCGACGATCACGGTCGGCACGTCGTGCACCGTTTGATCGATGAAACCGAATAGCAGCATCTGCATGACCGGCATCATCACCGTCACGATCAGCACGCCGCGATTGCGCCGGATGTGCAGCGTCTCCTTGCGGAACACCGCCCAGAACGACGACATCATAGCTGTGCCTCCGCTGC
>CAZDGY010001050.1:0-2472 GCA_964504685.1 uncultured Kofleriaceae bacterium
ATGCCGGATCGGATCGGCGAGGCGGGCACGGATCACCCCGAACGTCGGCTCGATGCCGAACAGCTCGAAGTAGCGGTCGCGTGGCGCGAGCTCGGCATCTGGGCCGGCGTCTGTGAAGCGCTCCTGCGCAAGCGCCTGGTACGTCGCGCGATAGCTAGGTCCGGCGTCGTGCGGTCCCGACGCGAGGATCGGAGGCACCCAGTCCTCCGAGAGGTCGATGATCGTCAGCCCGCGCGCCGCGCTGTCGGCGCGACAGATGACTCCATCGCGATGGCCGTCGCGCCAGATCGGAACTTCGTCACACGTCTCGCCATCCGAGCTCGACCGAGAGGCGAGCAGGCACAGAAGGATCGCCGCGAGACTCAGCCGCACCGCACGATCGAGAGCACCTCGCGTGCCACGCGAGTCGTCGTTCGGGCACGGCCGATGCAGTCCGCGTGTGTTCAAGGAGAACCTATGAAGCGCCTACAAAAGTCCCACTGGATCGCAGGTCTACTCGTCGTCGTCGCCGGCACCGCGATCGCCGATGTCCGCAGGGCGGTGCAGACACCGACCGCCCCGAGCGCCCAAGAGCGAGC
This sequence comes from uncultured Kofleriaceae bacterium, assembly GCA_964504685.1. Lineage (GTDB taxonomy): Bacteria > Myxococcota_A > Polyangia > Haliangiales > Haliangiaceae > JABFXX01. The sequence goes on from CAZDGY010001050.1 coordinate 579, forward strand.
TACGGTCTCGCCCGCGTGCAAGCAGTTCTTCGATGTTCCGGCGGGATCGACGAGCGATCTTCTGCGATGGGACCAACGGCTCTCGCTCGCCGGCTGCCGGCCGCTGGTTGCGCCCGCAGCGGTCAGCGATCCGGCGAAGTTTCCGGCGCTGATCACCGCGCTCGAGACATCGGCGGCGCCGTCGCTGGCGGCGTATCGCGATGCGATCGATCGTGGGCCCGCCGAGATCAAGATCGCCGCGGCGTACGACCTCGGCATGGCGTACGTGAACCTCATGGTTCGCGCACGGAATGCGGTCCGCGTTGCGGACACGGGCGGTATGTACGGCGGCACGACGTACGGCAACCGCGGCCAGACGTACCTCGATCGCCTCCACGCCCTGCACGCGACGCTCGAGCAACTCCTGAGCGGAGAACGTGCCGCCGCCCTGGCCGCGTTCGACGATGTCGCGCGCCTCGCGGATGAAAATCCGGCCGCGGCCACCGCGAACGACTTCATGCGCGTGGCGGTGAGCGGCGCACGCGAGCAGGCCGCAGCGCTCCGTCAGGAGTAGCCACGTTAGCGCCCGCACCTTCTGCGGCCGATCGCGAGGCACGGTGCACGCCGTGCGTGATCCGCGAGGCACGGTGCACGCCGTGCGTGATCGCGGCTCCGGCGCTGCGCGTGCAGCGGCGCGGCGTTTGCTCGGTCATCCGAAGAGCGCGCAATGCGTGCGCAAGCTCGTTGCCGTGGCGCAGCGCGTGCGTCGTTTCTCGATCGAGTCCGTCGCCACAGCCTGGCGACAGGCATGCGACCCGCGCTTGTTAGCGTTCGAGTTTGTGCTTGATGTGGCTGCCAATGTCCTTCGCCCGGACGCCAGCATCCCTGAGCTTGTCGCTGACGACCTCGGCCGTCTCCTTGAGCTTCTCACCGATGGTCTCCGCGGCACCTTCGATCTTCTTGCCGGCGGCGTGCGACGCCTCGGCCACCTTGTCCTTGGTCGACTCGACGCTGACCTTCACCTTATCGACCGCGAGCTTCGCCTTGTCGGCCGCGGTGTCGATCGCCTGCTTGTTCTCGGTCTTCGTGCTCATGAGATTCTCCTTGGGGGTTCCCCTGCGCATGATGCAAAGATCCGGCCGAGCGAGAGCTGCGCGCCCGCCGGGCCGCGCCCCATGCCGCCGGCACGCACTCTGTTAGAGTGACGCGGTGGCAGGTCAGTATGCGAGGCAATGGATCGTCGCCCTCGTCGTGTCAGGAATCATCGTCCTGATCGTCTCGATCGTCGTGCTCGTGAGGCGCTAAGTTGGGGCCCGGCTGGCGTGGACCGTGCACTCGCCAACCAACCGTGACGACGGCCGACGCCAGCGAACTCGCCCTCCCCAAGACGATCACCACGGGGCTCGGCCCCTCTCGCCGGGGGATGTTAAGCGCGATCGGGCCGGGCGTCATCGCGGGTGCCTCCGACGACGATCCGAGCGGGATCGGTACGTACTCCCAGGTCGGGGCGCAGTTCGGCTTCGGCATGCTGTGGACGATGCTGTTCTCGTTCCCGCTCATGAGCGCGGTCCAGATGATCAGCGGCCGGATCGGCCGCACGACCGGGCACGGCATCGCCGGGAACGTTCGACGCAACTATCCCGCGTCGATCCTGTACGCGATCGTCGGGCTACTCCTCGTCGCCAACATCATCAACATCGGCGCCGACATCGGCGCGATGGGCGCAGCGCTGCAGTTGCTGCTCGGAGGTCCGCAGTTCCTCTATGTCGTCGCGATCGCGGCCCTATCGGTCGCGCTGCAGGTCTTCATCCCGTATCACCGATACGTCCGGTGGCTCCGGTGGCTCACGGTGTCGTTGTTCGCGTATGTCTTGGCCGCCGTGGTCGTGGCGGTGCCATGGGGAGAAGCGCTCCGA
>CAZDGY010001051.1:0-2470 GCA_964504685.1 uncultured Kofleriaceae bacterium
GACGGCAGCTACACGCGGATCGACAACCTGATCCAAGTCGAATCCGGCAGCTACCAGAACTCCGGCACCCGCGGCATCGCCGAGGCCGAGTTCCTCGCGAAGCTCTATATCCAAGGCGGCCACCGGCTCGAGCTCGGTTACACGTGGATGAAGGTCGACACGACCGACAAAGGCGTGATCGACGCGGTGCCAGAGAACTACTTCAACCTCGCGGGAGTATGGAGCCTGATCCCGGGCCATCTGACCGCGACCACGAACATCAAGATCGCCGGCGCGGCGGTCGATCCGAACCGGCTCGTCGAGTATCGCGCATCGAGCTACGACGCGATGGGCAACCCGCAAAACCTCGTCGCGGTCTCCGCGACCGACCTCGTGCTCGATCGCCTACCGCCGATGGCGGAGCTGTCCTTCGGTATGACCTGGACGCCGACGAAGCGGTTCTCGCTGCGTGCGACGATCTATGACGCGCTCGGCGGCCATTACTACCAACCGGACGTGTTCTACGACTACGAACCGCACCTCGAGTACCTACCTAACCCCTACCCGGGGTTTCGCGGCTACGTGTCAGCGATGTTTCAGTATTAGCGGTATGCTGCAGCCAGAGGGATCTTGTCGAAGCGGCGCGTCCTCGCCATCTCCAACGACCTCGACCAACTCCGGCGGATTGTCGCGACGCTCGAACGCGCCGGCGCCGAGGTCGATGCCGTGCGCAGTCCGGAGGCGATCAGCGCCGACGTCATCCCGCATCGCTACATCTTTTGCGCCGCGTCGGGCGGCGAGGCGACCTCGCTCGGCGGCCTCGTGCCTAAGCTGCGCGATCGCGCGCACGTCACGATCGTCACGCCCGAGGCGTCGCTCGCCGATCTGACGTCGTACCTACACGACGATCGGATCAACCACGTCGTCGTCGGCGATGACCTCGAAGACGGTGTGTTCGTCACCGCGCAAAAGCTGCTGACCGGCGACATCTTCGGGATCGAGAAGTACCTGCCGGAGGGTACGCCGGTGCACTACGCCCGCCTGCGCGACTTCGAAGGCCGCGGGCGCGCGATCCAAACGGTCTTGGATTTCGCCGAGCAACAGAAGATGCGCCGCCAAGTGCGCAGCGCGATCGGCTCGGTCGCCGAAGAGCTGCTGATGAACGCGCTGTACGACGCGCCGGTCGACGCGAACGGCAAATCGGTGTTCGCCGACATCGATCCGCACGACCGCACGACCTCGCGCTCGCCGCGCCCGGTGTCGATTCGCTACGCCGCGAGTGAAGATCTGTTCGCGATCGCAGTGCGCGATCGCTTCGGTCGACTGGCGAAGAACACGATCCTTGCCTACATCGAGAAGTGCATCACCGCGCCGGACCAGATCGATCGCAAGACCTACGGCGCTGGCTTGGGGATCTATCTCGTCGCGAACGCGGCAGCGTCGTATGTCATCAACGTCGCGTACGGCATCGCGACGGAGGTCGTGTGCACGTTCGATCGCGGCGCGAAGACCCCGCTCCGGCTCGTCGGGATGTTCGTTCACCCGGGAGGCGCGGAGCAGCTAAAGCAGGGGCCGACCCCCGAGGCGCAGGCCGGTGGTTGAGCGGCAATTCGGGCCCTACCGGTTGGTGCGGCAGATCGCCGTCGGCGGAATGGCCGAGATCCACCTCGCAAAGACCAAAGGCATCGCCGGATTCGAGAAGTACGTCGCGCTCAAGATGATTCATCCGAACTTCGCCGAAGACGAGCAGTTCGTGCAGATGCTCATCGACGAGGCGAAGATCGCGGTCCAGCTCAATCACGGCAACATCGCGCAGACGTTCGACCTCGGACGCGTCGGCGACACGTTCTACATCACGATGGAGTACGTCGACGGTTCGGATCTCTACAAGATCCTCCGCCAGAGCTCCGAGATCGACCTCGCGTTTCCCCTCGACGTTTGCGCGTTCATCGCCAAAGAAGTCGCGTCCGCGCTCGACCACGCGCATCGCAAGCGCGATCACGTCGGCAAGTCGCTCGGCATCGTTCATCGAGATATCTCGCCGCAGAACGTGCTGCTGTCGTACGCGGGCGAGGTCAAGCTCGTCGATTTCGGAATCGCGAAAGCGACGATGAAAGCGCGCCAGACCGCCGCTGGCGTCATCAAGGGCAAGTACTACTACATGAGCCCGGAGCAGGCGTGGGGTGATCCGATCGACCCGCGCTCCGACATCTTCTCGGCGGGCATCGTGCTCTACGAGATGATCACCGGGCAGATGCTCTATCTCGAAGAGGATCTGAACAAGCTACTCGACATGGCGCGCCGCGCGGACATCGCTTTGCCGACGACGTTGCGCACAGGTGTGCCGGCGCAGCTCGAAAAGATCGTGATGCGTGCGCTCGCGAAGCTGCCGAGCGATCGCTATCAGTACGCCGCCGACTTCGCGACCGACCTCGAGAGGTTCTTGCACGCTTATTCGCCGCAGTTCACGACGAACAAAGTCTCGGGCTTG
>CAZDGY010001052.1:0-2469 GCA_964504685.1 uncultured Kofleriaceae bacterium
CGTGCGGCTCGACCTCGGCGACCCAGGAGGCGATGCCGACGTGTTGCTCGGCCGGTTCGGCGGCGCTGGGCTCGTCACCCTCCGGCTGCTCGCGCTCGCGGCCTCGGCGGTCGCGATCGCGGCGCTCTATGACTACGCACGGCGGACCTGGAACGAGAGCGTTGGCCTGCTCTCCGCGGCGTTCGCAGCCACGAACCTGTTGTGGCTGATGTACGCGGACAGCCTCGACGGTCTGCCGATCGCGCAAGCGTTCGCGTTCATCGCGCTCGCCGCGCTGTCTCGCGCGCTCGCGACGCGCAAGCTCGTGTACTCCGCGGTCGCGATGGTCGCCGCGGGCGTGTGCTTTGCGAGCTCGGCGGACTACTGGTTGGTCTTGCCCGCGGGCGCATGGTTCGCGCTTCACCGCGAAGGCTCGAAGCACAGTCACAGTCTCGCCATCGCGGCGATCGCGATCGGCTGCGCGTCCGGTCTGGCGGTTCGCGAGTGGGTGCGCTCCGTCGATGAGCCGACCCAGCTCGTCGGGGTCGTGATCAGCCACGCGACGTCCGCGCGCATCGCGGTCGCGGTCGGATCGCTCGCGAAGCGGTTCACCGTGTTGTTCGCGCCGACCTTGTGGCTCGCGGCCGGCTACGCACTCTATCGAGCCGCGCGAGCGCGCTCGACGCCCGCGGCGTTCGCCGAGGTGTGGTTGCTTGTCGCCGGCGTGGTTTCGGTGCTCGTGTATCCGCGCGGCAGCCTCGCGCAGATGCTCGGTGCACCGTCGATGGTGCCGTTCTACGCGATCGGCTCGGCGCTCGCGGTGTCGCGATTGCTCGATCGCGGAGGGCTCGGGCGCGGCGTCGCGGTGGCCTGGCTCGCGTTCGTGCCGGCGTGGACCGGTTATGCGATCGCGGTGCACGCGCGCTCGTCGCTCGATCGTGACGACATCGCGCGAGCGAATGCGTACCTCCGCGCGAACGACGGCGATGACTTCCTGATCTCGGACCTTCCGGTCGACGGTCCGATCGAGCTCGAGCTCGGCCGCCACCGCATGGCGATGCCGACCCAGAGCGACAGCGTGAGCGCATCTCGCGCGGTCCTCCACGCGTTGTCCGCGACCGGGACGGACTACGTGCATGCCGTGATCTTCAAGACGCGCTCGTCGGCGCGCGCCGAGGGCAACGTCGGGCCGAACCTCGCCGCCATTGGTGCGGTGCGCGTGCTGCACCTCGACACGCTCGACGTCTACCGCATCGAGCGGGCCGCGCTGCTCGACGCGATCGCGCGCACGGTGCCGGTCGCGCACGAGCTCAGGCCGGCCGATCCGGCTTCGGCAGTGCCGCGCTTACTCGGTTGGGGCGGCAGCTGGAGGACGAAGCAGGGCGTCACCGTGTTCAGCCTCGACGGCGACGTGCCGTGCGCGAATCCGATCCGCGAGACGCGACCGGGCGAGCCGCGCGGCAATGCGTGCGAGACGCTGGTGACCAGCCGTGGTCTCGTCGCGCTCGATGGCGAGGAGGTCTGGCGCGCGCAGCTCATGGTCAACCTCGAACGCGCCTGCGACCTGCGGGTGACGCTCGAGCTCATGACGCCGGCGATGCTCGAGGTCGCGGTCGGCACGTTCACGAGCGAGCCGTGTCAGCCGACGAGCCATGCTGCGTTCGTCATCCCGCAGAACGTGCTGCACGCCGGGGTCAACACGCTCACGTTCGCGAAGCATCGGTTCGATCGCGCGGAGGCGCGCGCCGATGTCCGATCGGTGGCGATCGAACCGCTGTGTGCGCCGCCGCCATGATGCGCGGCTCACCGTTATGGTTGCGGATCGTGGTCGGCGCGACCGCGCTGATCTTCGCGGCCGTGGCGATCTACGTGTTCGGGTTCGAGTTCACCGCGCGCCTTCACCCCGACGACACGGTGATCGTGTTCCTGGCCGACAAGGCGCTGCACGCGAAGTCGCCGGTCGCGACCGACTGGTACTACGCGAACGGCGAGATCTGGGTGATCGGCCAGCACCTGCTGGCGTTGCTCCCGGTCGCGATCGCGGGAGTCACCACGGCGAGCCTGTGGGCCTCGCTCGTGATCGGCTTCGTATTTCAGCTCGCCGTGCTCGCGTGCTGCTTTCGCCGGCTCGCGAGCGAGCACTGGGTCGCGGCGCTCGCGGTGATCGCGACCTCGATCGCATGGTCGCACTCGCACATCGACTTCGAGTACGTCCAGCTCGCGTACGGCTTCGGCGCGTGCATGTATCTGCTCGCGTTCACGCAGCTCGCGGGTGTCGCGGACGGAGCGACGCCGAGGCGCGGCTTGCTGTTCGGAGCGGTGCTCGTCGCGGTGTTCGCGATGGAAAACCCGCCGCGCACGATGGTGTTCATGGTCGTGCCGGTGCTCGTCGCGTGCGCGTGGCCGTGGCGAGGGGTCGGTGCCCGAGCTCGCATCAGGATCGCCGGCACCGCGGTGGGCGCGTGGCTGCTCGCGTTCGCGCTGTACAAG
>CAZDGY010001053.1:0-2467 GCA_964504685.1 uncultured Kofleriaceae bacterium
GTTAGCGCTCGCGAAGAATGCGATCTGCGATCGCTGCAATGCGGTGCTGCCGAAAGGCGGCTCGGCGGCGATCGGAATCACTGCCCGCGGCGCGACCGGACCGATCCGCTGCGCAACTTGCAGCCAAGGAGCCAACGAATGAGCGACGTGATGTCCGGAATTCGCGCGACCGCCACCTCGACCGCGCGCTTGTTGGCGCGCCTGGGAACGCGGATCGATGCCTTGTCACTCGACCTCGCGCGCGATGCCGGGGCGATCGCGCGCAACGCACAAGCCTTCGCCGACGCCGCTCGCGATCAAGCGACGTCGATCACTCGCGCGACGCCGCGGATCACCCGGCTCGCCCAAGTTGCGGCGGCGTTGCTCGCCCGCCCGCGCTGGCTGCGGCTCGCGGCGGCTGCGCGCGGTCACGACGAGCTCGGCGACGACGATCATCGCGATCTCGCGAAGCGAGCGACGGCGTACGCAGCCGAGCTGCGCGGCGGCATCGCGAAGCTCGGCCAGCTCGCGTCGTGCCGGCCGGATCTAGTCGGCGCGGTGTGGGCGCGCGAGCTCGCGCAGCTGCAAGATGAAGTGCCACCGGTCGCGACCGAAGCGATCCGGCAGCGGATCGAGGCCGAGCTCGGCGCGCCGATCGCCGCGGTATTCGCCGAGTTTTCTGATGAACCGCTCGCCGCCGCATCACTCGCCCAGGTTCACGCGGCACGGCTGCTCGATGGCACCGAGGTGGTGGTCAAGGTTCAGGTCCCCGGGGTCGAAGATGTGATCGCGGCCGATATCGCAGCGCTGCGCGCGGTCGCCAACGTCGTCGGCGATGTGCCAGGCGTCGATCTCGCGACGCTCAGCAAGGAGCTGATCCGCGCGCTCGCGGTCGAGCTCGATTACACCGCGGAAGCCGAAGCGATGCAGCGGTTCGCGGCGAGCGCCGGTCCGAACGTCGTCGTGCCGAAGCCGATCGCCCATGCATCGTCGCCGCGGATCTTGACGATGACGAGGGTCACCGGCGAGCGCCTCATCGGCTATCTCGAGAGCGCACCGATCGCAGACCGCGACCGCTTGCTCGGGGCGCTCGTCGGCGAAGTCGCCGAGCAGATCCTCGTGCGCGGCATGGTCCACGCCGACCCGCATCCCGGCAACTTCCTCGTCACCCCAGAGGGCCAGCTCGCGGTGCTCGACTTTGGCTGCGTGCTCGAGCTGTCGGCGGCGGAGCGCGCCGGCTACGCTCGGCTCGTGCTCGCGATCGCGTCGGGCAATCGCGGGAGCGCCGGTGCCGAGCTCGCGACGCTCGGCTTCGCGGCCGACGATCCCGAGCAGCTCGTCGAGCTCGCCGGCTCGTTCGTCAGCGCGATGCGCCCGGGCGCCGACGTCGCGACCCTGGATTGGCAAGCGGCGTTCGCCGACCAGATCGCGCATGCGAAGCAGCTCGGCGGTTTGACGATGCCGCCGTCGTTCGTGCTCGTCGGCCGCGTGCTCGCGACCGTCGCCGGCTTGCTCGCGCGCTATCGCCCGGCGATCCAGCTCCACTCGCTGATCGTGCGCCATCTCGCCGCTGCGGTCGGCTAGAACCTGTAGCGAATCGCGGCGACTTCGCATCCAATAGCGGCAATGCGTTCGCGCGGCGTGCTGTACATGGCGGCGAGCGCCTTCGGGTTCTCGGTGATGAGCCTGCAGGTGAAGATCGCCGCGGCTCATCTACCGACCGGCGAGCTCGTGCTCGCGCGCGCTGTCGTGACGCTCGCGTTGTCGTACGCGATGGTGCGTCGACTCGGGCTGTCGCCGTGGGGCCACGAACGAGCGCGACTCGCGCTGCGCGGCCTGCTCGGTTTCGGCGGGCTCGCGTGTTACTACGGCGCGATCGCGTTGCTGCCGCTCGCCGACGCGACGACGCTGCAGAACACGACGCCGCTGTTCACCGCGTTGCTCGCGTGGTGGCTACTCGGCGAACGGATCGGATGGGGCTCGGCGGTGGCGATCGGTTTCGGGCTCGGCGGGGTCGTGCTCGTCGCACACCCGGCCACCGGGGGGCTCGATCCTGCCGGCGTCGCGATCGCACTATCGGGTGCAGTGATCTCGGCGGTCGCCTACGTGACGGTGCGCCGGCTCGTCCGCACCGAGCACCCCTACGTGATCGTGTTCTACTTTCCGCTCGTCGCGACGCCGCTCGCGTTGCCGTGGGCGATGGCGCGCTGGGTGTGGCCGAGCCTGAACGAGTGGCTGCTGATGGTCGGAATTGGCGTCGCGACCCAGGTCGGCCAGGTCTTTCTGACCCTCGGGCTCGCCGAGCTGCCGGCCGGGCGAGCGACCGCGGTCGGTTACCTGCAGATCTGCTTCGCGATGATGTGGGAGCTCTCGGTGTTCTCGCGGTGGCCGACGTGGGGAACGGTAGCCGGAGCTGCGCTGATCATCGTCGGGACGCTGGCGGCGACCTCGAGGGCTCGCGCTGAATAGCCGCCGCCGGTCGAGCGTT
>CAZDGY010001054.1:0-2464 GCA_964504685.1 uncultured Kofleriaceae bacterium
CCTCGCGGCGGCCCAGCCCGACCACGTGCTGATGTCGTTCCACGGCCTGCCCGAGCGCCACATCTTGCGTTGCGATCCGAGCGGCACCCACTGCTTGAAGTCGGCCGACTGCTGCGACCTGCCCCAGCTCGCGAAGCAACCGCCGACCTGCTACCGCGCGCAGTGTTTCTCGACCGCACGCGCGCTCGCCGAACGGCTCGCGCTCACCGACTACACCGTGTGCTTCCAATCGCGGTTGGGCCGCACACCGTGGATCAAGCCGCACACCGACGTGCTGCTCGACGCGCTCGCCGCACAAGGCAAGAAACGCCTCGCGGTGATGTGCCCCGCGTTCGTCGCCGATTGTCTCGAGACGCTCGAAGAGATCGGGATTCGCGCGCGCGACCAGTTCCGCGCCGCCGGCGGCGACGAGCTCGTGCTCGTGCCATCGCTCAATGCCTCGCCGGGTTGGGTCGACGCGGTGTGCGGTCTCGCGACGCGCCAGCTGGTATCGTCCGGCGCATGAACGCGTTGCGCGACGTCTACGGCGAGCTGCTGATCGTGCGGCCGCCGGTGCCCGCGACCTGCAACAAGGCCGGCGCGAACTACAAGAGCGAGGTCACGCACCTCGAGTACTCGCCGCGCCGCGCCTACGACGAATGGTTGTCGATCCTCGACGCGATCGCGGCGTGCGGCGGCGACGCGATCTATCAGTTCGAGGCCGCCGACGACCCGTATCTCGGACACGCCGCGCTCGAAGTCGACGGCGATGGCGCGATTCGCCCCGCCGGCTCGCGCGAGGTCCTCGGCACCATGGCCGACGTCATGACCGGGCGGGTGTTCGCGGCGAACGGCCCATGGGTGACGTGCGACGGCAAGACGCTCTCCGCGGTGATGCCGAACATGCTCGAGCATCGCCGGCCCGAGGCCGCGTACTACCGCGAGCTGCTCGGCGAGCTCGCGAGCGCGGCGCAACTCGCGCTCGACATCGCCGACAACCCGCATCGTTGGGAAGGGATGGCGGACGTCGCGGTGGTCGGCGATCGCGTCGTGCTGACCTATGCGGTGCCCGGCCACTACGACCGGGGCATCGAGCCGAAGAGCTCGCGGTCGTCGCGCGACGGCGTTGCGTTCGCCGCCGATCGCGCCGGCGTCGCGGCGGATGCGCGGATCTACGCCGAGCTGGTCTACCCGCACTTTCACGGCGACACCGTGCACTTCGGCGCTCGGCCGACGAACGGTCCGCCGGTGCTCGTCCATTACGCCGGCGGGCTCTACGACGGCTACGCCGAGACCGTCGCCGCGGCGTTGCCGATCGTCCCGATCGGCCGCGACGATGCGGTCGAGCAGTACGCCGGGAATTCGCGCCAGGTTCGGGCCGGCGTGCTCGTGCCGGACGGCGTTTCGCCCGCGTTCATCGCGGCGCTCGACGGGCTCGGGCTCGCGATTCATCGGGTGCCGTTGTTCGAGTTGTTCGGCAAGGCGGGCGGCGGTCCGGCGTGCGCGACGCTGTACTTGCCGCGCAGCCTCCACGTTCCGGCCGACCTGCCGGTCCGCTACTCCGCCAGCCGCGATCAGGTGCGAAACCGCCGCGAGCGGATCCCGACTGCGTTACGAGTCGATCGCGCGTTCTTCGCGGGTAAGCACCGCGGCTGAGCCGGATCGTCGTCGGGAGTCGACGCAAAATGCTGCGGCACCGTGCGACAGGGCCAGACGTCGCGGTGTAACGAGTCGATCGCCGGGACGCGATAAGTTGCCGCAAGAACTAGAAATCAGGTCGGCTAGCGGATAAAAGCGAGCGAGCAACCCACGCTACGACCGGAGATTCTATGAATCGCGATCGCGCTTGTCTTAGCAGACCCACCTTTGTTGCCGCGCTCGTTGCCGGTGGCATCGCCGCGACAGCCCCCGGCGCCCACGCCAACGTCGAGATCGGCGGCACCGCGGGTATTCACATCTTTAGCGGTGTGAACGAGCTCGGCGTTCCTGACGAGCCCGGCGCTCCCTCGCAGCGCGACTCGGCGCTGTTCGGCTTGCGCATCGGCTACATGTTCAACGACTCGCTCGGAATCGAGGGCGAAATCGGCCTCATCCCGACCGAGTCGACCACGCTCGTGTTCGACGTGTGGGACCTCGCGTATCGCGCACACCTCATCTACCAGTTCCGCGCGGCCGACCCGAACAACCGGCTCATCCCGTTCGTCCTCGGCGGCGGCGGCGCGATGTCGATCGTGTCGAGCGCGAACACCAACGTGCTCGCGAAGGACACCGACGCGGAGCTGTACGCTGGTATCGGCATCAAGTATCGCGTCGACAACGGCTGGGGGCTGCGCGTCGATGCGCGGTTGCTGTTCCCACCGAGCTCGAAGAACGGCTTCGTGACGACCGACGGCGAGTTCTTGCTGTCGATCTACCGCGAGTGGGGCCGCAAGGAACTGGCCAAGCCGGTCGCGAAGGGTCCGCTGGACTCGGACGGCGACGGCAT
>CAZDGY010001055.1:0-2461 GCA_964504685.1 uncultured Kofleriaceae bacterium
GCTTTGCTCGGCTCGGTCGGCCTGTCACGGTTTGATCAGCGCGAGCACCGCTTTACGCGACGTCGGGCTCGCGACCGCGCCGAGCGCGCTGACCGCCGCGGCTGCGACCGTGAAGTCGGGGTTCTTCGCCAGCTCGATCAGCTTACCGGTCGCGCGATCGGTGCCGAGCTGGCCGAGCGCTGCGACCGTGGTCGACTGCGCGGGATCGGTCGCCTTGTCCGCGAGCGCGAGGAGTAGCTCTTCGGCTTTCGCGCTGTGCGTCGCGCCGAGGGCGTAGATCGCGGCACCGCGGACCGAGACGCGATCATCGGTGAGCGTTTCGGCGAGCACGTCGACCGCGCGCTGCGATGCGATCTGACCGAACGCCGCGAGCAACGCCTCGGGCACGCCGCGGCGGGCATCGGCGAGCATCGGCCGGAGGCTCTCGACCGCCTCGTCATCGCCGACCGCACCGAGCTTGTCCGCGAGGATCATCACGTCGCGCACGTTCGTCGCCGACTGGATCCGCGCGATGAGATCGGCTTGCGACACACCGATCGCCGAGGCGGCGACCCGGATCGGCCGGCGCAGCTGCAGCGGGAGCGCTTCGCGAGGCGCATCGGCAAGCGCTGCCGGAGCGTCGCGACCGGCGGAGCGATGAGCGCGCACGGTGGCTACTCCGGCAACCGCCGCAAACAGGGCACACGCCAGCTTCCAGCGGGACAAGGTGGTCAAGGCAGCTCCTTCAGCACTTCTGTGTCAAACGAACGCCAATTGGTAACGATCCATTCCGGTTTGGCGGTCAGGCCCGTGTAAGCAATCGGCAGCACAGCGACGGACATGTGACAGCTTCCAGGCTGCACGGTTCCGCCCGTCGGGTGGGAAGGCTTTCGCTGGCAACCGCGTAGCGCTCCGAGGTGTCTCAGGGGTTAGCGCTGTCGCATGGCGTACGGGGCATGTGCGCGCGGGCTTGGCGGCGATAGCGTTCGACATCGGTATCGCCGCGCGCCAGGAATCGCGCGTGCGCATGCGGCCGCTCCGGTCTACCGAGTCGGCGATGCGATCGAGGCGTATTGCGACGGTGGTAAGACCGGGTGTTCTTGACGCGCACGAACGACCGCTTCGTCGCGAAGCTGTTCGAGCGCGAGGTCGACGAGGTCCGACAAGGTGTGGTTCGGCTGACCCCGATCGCGCGCGAACCCGGGAGGCGGACCAAGGTCGCGGTTACCTCGAACGACATTGCAGTCGATCCGGTCATGGCGTGCGTCGGCGAGAACGGTGGTCGAATCCACAAGAAGTTCGTCACCGATGCGGTGGCGCCCGGCGACGTGAGAAGGGTCGTGATCGACGAGGCTTCGCATCGCATCGAGCTCGTGCTCCGAGATGACACGCTAGACGCCGCGATCGGCAAAGCTGGCGTCAACGCACGGTTGGCGGGATCACGGGTTGGCGACTCGACTTTTTTCGGCGACGAAGTACGCGAAGCTCGAGACCGACGCCAAAGCCGCCGTCGCGCGGGTGATCGCTCACGAAGGGCTCGACCCCGATTTGGTCGAGGCGTTATACAAGCAGGGATGGCGCGAGATCGCAGCGGCAGCGTTCGCGGAGCTCGCGCCACACGTAGGCGGCGATGCGGCTGCGCAGAAACTCGTCGCGGCCGCGCGGAAGCTCGCGGCGCCGAAGCCTACGGCGGAGCCCCCCCGGCGATCCGGCGGTAATGCCCGAGAACCGCCCTCGCCGTCGAATCGCGCGGATGATCGCCGAGAGTGCCGTGGTCCGCAAGCGCTCGCTGAGCGATGGCGCTCGATCGTCGTTTTGTCCTGTGTCGTTCGATTGACGCTCGTCGAGGGGTCCGTAGACTGAAGTCATGCTGACGGCGGAACAAACCAACTCATTGCGTGCCGCGCTGAAGGCAGACATCAACCGGCTCGCTGACCATGCGCACAAAGCGGTCGAGTTCACGATGGACCGAGACCGCGACCGGATCGGCCGCGACTCGATGGACGAGGCGACCGAGGAAGAGGTCTATTCGACCCAGCTCCGGTTGCACGATCGCGAGAACTTCTTACTCGAGAAGATCCGCGAAGCGATGCGCCGGCTCGACGCCGGCCAGATCGACGAGTGCGAGGAGTGCTCCGAGCCGATCGGGTTCAAACGCCTGATGGCACGCCCGGTCACGACGCTGTGTTTCGAGTGCAAGACCGCCCGCGAGCAGGTCGAAGCCGACGAATCGCCCGAGCCGTAGCCGAACCTGGCTGGTTTTTGCTAGCTCTCGGTAACCTCTGGTACAATTGACAGGTCCGGGGATGCGCGATCGCTACACGATCACCGAGAGACTCGACCATGGTGGTATGGCCGAGGTGTTCCGCGGCGTGGCGGAATCGCTCGAGGGCTTCAAGAAGTCCGTCGCGATCAAGCGAATCCTTCCGAACCTGACGAAGAACCAGAAGTTCGTCGCCATGTTCCTCGACGAGGCGCGGCT
>CAZDGY010001056.1:0-2446 GCA_964504685.1 uncultured Kofleriaceae bacterium
GCGCGCGCCAGACGGCGAGCGAGCGACCGGCGATCCGCGTGCGATCGCGGGTTCTGCGTCGTCGTGGCAATCCCAGAACAAGACCGAAGTGAACTTGATGTGGGACCGGCTCGAGGAGCTCGCGGCCCACGAGGCGCAAGCGGCGCAAGCCGAGGGCCGCCCACCGAGGCTTCACTTGATGCGCGGCTACGAGGTCAAGGCGCTTCCGGTCGACGGCGACAAGCGCGGCATCGTCGTCCAGAAGGTCGAGCAGCGCCTGGTCAAGACCAACGCCGACGGCACGAAGGACTCGCGGCCGTACACCCCGGGCGATCCGGTGCCCGACGGCTACAAGGTCGAGCGAAAAGCGGACGGCGTCGATGTCTCACTCGGTACGCCCGACGATCTGTTCGTCGCCGAAGGCGCTGGTTCGAAGACGCGCGCGATGGCGGGCTCGCAGTCGGTCCCGGTCGGGCCAAGCGCGCAGTTCATCGCCGGGTACTTCACCGGCGCGCCATTGCACGGCGAAGACGGCGTACAGGGCGGCGCTCGCACGCGCGACGACACCGCGCGCGACGGCAGCCTGCTCCACAATGTCGCGGGCACCGGCTCTCAGACCGACGGCACGTGGGCGCTGCCGGAGGTCGATCCGTCGCTCAACTTCAAAGATCCGAAGTCGATCGAGACGTACTTCGGGCGGCCGATGACCGAAAAGGAAGCCACACTCACCTACTACAAGCAGCAGGTCGCGAAGGTGCTCGAGTGCAGCCCGTCGGACATTCCTGACAACGCGTTCGAGATGGGCCCGGCGGCGTTCACGCTGCAATCTCATGTCAGCTCGCCGGCCGCGAGCGATGCCACGAACGTGCACATGATCGGTGACGCGCGCGGCAACTCGCACTTCTTGGCGTCGCTCGGCAAGGTCACCGGCACCGGCACGCACCAGATGGCGATCCGGCAGTACTACCAGGCGCTGGCCTGGGGGCTCAATCCCGACGTGGCCACCGCGCTGCTCGAGCGTCGGCTCGATGCCGGCACGCGCGTGTGGCTCAAGTCGGGCTTGCCGAGCCTCACCGGCTTCAAGTACGACGAGCCCGACGCCAAGACCGACGCGCCTGCCGACGCCACCGGTGCGAAGCGCGACGGCACGTAACATTGGCTCGGAGGGTGAGCTCGTAGTGCTTGCGCGTTACCGCAGCGAGCGCAACACTCGACCGCGACGTGCTCCGCTCGACCGTGCTCGCGCTACTCGCTGCATGTCATAGCGCCGCTGCGACGCCGCCGGATGCGCTGCGCGACGCGCCGCTCGGCGACGGCGAACCCGACGCCGCCGCCTCGGTGTGCCCGGCGGGCTCGACGCTGCTCGTCGATCGCACGGCCTGCTCGATGACGGCGGTCGCGCCGCCCGCGTCGCTGTTGTCTAGCGACGCACAGCCCGGCGACATCGTGTCGCTCGACGGGCTCGACGAAGGATCGCTGCCGTGCGCGCCGGCGTATGTCTGCAGCCCGAGTGGCGCCGCGACGATGCTGTTCTCCGACGACCCGGAATCTCCGTCGAGCGATGGCGTGCTCTACGCGGACACGTTCGGTCCGGGGCGCGCGCGGATCTACGTCTATCACGTCAACGGCGGAGCCACCCCGCGCAAGTTCCCGGTCGTCGTCCTCAACCAAAACGCCGCCGACGCGCACGTCACGATCGTCAAAGAGGGCCTCGGCGGGCCGAGCACCGACTACGTCGACGTCGGCAAAGCGGTCGCCGCCGCGTGGATGGCATCGAGCGGCGCGAACGTCGTGACCGTGCCCGCGAACACGCGCGTCTTGCTGGACCAAGCGCTCGATGACGAGCACGCAAACACCGACGAGTTGGTCCACGCCATCATCGACGTCGACGTCGACGCACCGGTCAAGATCTCGATCGTCAGCGTGCTCGCGAGCGAAGACGCCGCGGCGATCACCGCATCCCTGCCGCTGCTCGGCAATGACGGCTTGCACGACCGCGGCACGTTCCCCGGCGCGGATGTGTGGATCGCCGGCCGCGTCGGCGACGCAGGCGCGAGTGCGCGCAACGTGAGGCTCGGCGGCGACGTGACCGAGCCAGATCTGACCGGGACAGACGCAACGACCGGTGCAGCGGCTTCGTTGCTCGGCAACTACGGCGTTGCGTATCGCGTGATCGTCGCCGCACCCGGCGAGCTTCGGCTCGCGGCGAGTCCGCGCGGTGGTGGTTGGGTCGGCGCGCTCGGCCCGAGCTCGGTCGTCCCGCTCCCGACGTCGCCCGGCGCGCTGGCGCAGACGAATGACGTGGTCTGGCTCGCGACGCTCGGCGCGGCCCCGGCTGACTTCGCGCTGATGTCGGGCGGCGGCTCGAGCCTCCCGGTCGACATCGTCGTGATCACACCGTGACGATGCTGCACTACTTCGACCCGCAGCCGGCGCCGTCGGAGCTTCCGCCGCGCCTGGCGATCCC
>CAZDGY010001057.1:0-2440 GCA_964504685.1 uncultured Kofleriaceae bacterium
GTCGCGATCGCGTGGTGCGCTTTGATCGCGCTGATCACGTCATCGCGCGTGAATCCGCCGGGCGTGTCCTTGCCGGCGCCGACGTAGACCATCGTGCGCGCGTAGCCCGGCTCGTCGCCGAGCAGCTGGTGGCTATCAGATGCGCCCATCCCGGTCGGCGACAACCCGTGGTCGAGCATCGTGAACCAGGTCTCGGCGACGCCCGGGAACGTCGGATGGCCATCGGCGCCGAGCACGACTTGACCGGGCACCGGTTGCGGGTCGGGGAACGGCCCGGCGGGCAGCGGGTTCGGCGCCTTGAACGTGTGGATGTCCTCGAGCCGGCGGCCGGTGACGAGCTCGAGCGCATCGAAGTCGGTGGTGAACGCCGGCGCTTGGAACTCCATGCCGTACGGCGCGAACACGCCGAGGATGCCGCTCGGCGCGTACGGCTGCGCGGTGTCTTGATCGATGAAGAACTGCGAGAAGTAGCCCAAGACCGGCTGGCGCGGATGCGCGACGTCGACGATCGCGCTCGCCGGATCGGTCGCCAAGCCGCGCAGCGTCGCGAAGAGGTCGCCCGGCGTTTGATGGAACCACTGAAACTCGCCGCCGCGGGTCGAGCCCGGATCGACGGTGAGTGGAAAGCCGATGAAGTGGCCCATCTCGAACGTGGTCAGCTCCATGCCGGGGATGCCGAGCAGCCAGTTCGCCAGCCCGGTCGCGCCGATCACCGGCGCGTAGTCGGTGATGAAGTTGTGGTCAGTCGCGGTCGCGACATCGAGGCCCTCCGCGGCGCAGCTCGCGACCCGCTGTGGGATCGGCAAGCCGCTGTCGGTCGACGGTTGCGCGTGGATGTGAAAGTCGCCGGCGATCCAGCCGTCGGTCGTGAACGAGCGCTGTAGTTGCACGAGCTCGGCGGCATACGAGCCGGCCTCGATCGAGATCGTCTTGGTGTACAGCTCGTACTCTGGGCCGCGCGACACCACGAGGTCGTACGTGCCGGGGCGCACCGTCGCGCTGAGCTGGCCGTCGACCGTCCACCACGCGTTCTAGACGTAGCGATCGCTGCCGTCGTATGCGGTCGGCCGCACGCGCTCGCCGAGCGTGAGCGAGTACAGGATGTCGCGGCCGTCGATGCCCTTGATCTGCGAGTTATGACCGATCAGCTGGATCTTGACCGGCGCGTGGCGACCGAGCTCGTCGACGACGCTGACCGCGAGCGACGCCGGCGGCGTGATCGTGACGAACACGCCGGTCGCTTCGCCGGCGGTGATCGTGAACGACTGCGAGTCGGTCGTGACTCGATCGTCGGCGAGCACGCGATACGAGTAGTTGCCCGGCGCGAGGTGGCCGAAGAACGCCCCGCCCGCGTCGGTCGTCATCTGATCGAGCGGATCGCCGTTGCTGTCGAACACCATGACGGTCGCGTTGCCGACCGGCGCGGAGGTCTGCGAGTCGACGAGGTAGCCGCCGAACGTGCCGGTCGGCTGCGCGCGGATCTCGTAGATCGTGTCGAGCACCGACGCGACGTCGCCCTTGCCGATCACGAAGTACGACTCGTACGTGCGTTGCTCGCCCGCCTGCAGCTGCGCCGGCGGGTTGTACATGTACGCGCCGGTGACGCCGGCGTACGTGAACGGCAGCAGCATCGAGTACGGCGTGATCTTCTGGTTGCCGTAGCCGGTGTTGAACGTGTTGACGTAGTTGTCCGGCGTCGACGGGATGGTCAGGCCGTACGACACGCCCGGGCCGCGGCTCGCGAGAAAGTCCGCGACCATGCCGGGGAACGCCGGGAAGCCCTTGGCCTGCTTGTAGCTGTCTTGGATCGCGAACCGGACGTTGAACCCGGCGATGCCGGGCACGAACAAGCTCTGCTCGCCGCCGAGCAGCGGAAATTGCCCGAGCGGCGCCGACAACTGCAGCGACGAGATGCCCGGGATGTTCATGCCGAGCAAGCTGTCGAGCTGCGACGGCATCAAGTACGGAAACGGATGCGCGCCGCTATCCGGGTTCTTGATCGTCGTCTCGATCGTGACGTACTTCTTGCCGGGCTCGAGGCGATAGACCTGCGTCATCTGCAGCGGCGGGTTCGTGCTCGGGAACACGAGCCCGGTGTTGAGCAGCGAGACCATCTCGAACAGATCGCCGCCGATGCCGGTGACCGTGACCTCGGCCGGACCGCCATCGCTGCCGTCGGCGGTGACCTCGACGTCGGTCGGATCGATCACGGTGAACACGAACCCCGGCAACAGCTCCGCGAGCTGATCGTTGCCGTGGGTGTCGCCGGCGGGGCGCTGCAAGTCGGCGTCGATCAGCGTGCCGCCGAACGTCGTGTTGACGCGGCCTGCGGCGACCTCGGTGCCGTCTTTCAACCGGAACGATTTGTCCGCGATGATCAGGCGAATCTGATCGTTCTCGAGAATGAAGTCGCCGACCTCGCCGACTGCGTGGGGGCCGC
>CAZDGY010001058.1:0-2436 GCA_964504685.1 uncultured Kofleriaceae bacterium
CGGTACGACCAGCATCCTCATCGCGACCGGCGGTGGTCATTTCGCGCCACAGCAACGACTCTGGCTATCTGGCTCGAGCATCGCGCTTGCGGATCTCGATGGCGATGGCAGGCCGGAGCTCGTCATCGCGGGCAATGGCAACGTCACGGCCTTTCATAACGCCGGCGACGGCACGTTCGACGCGCCATCTGTCTTGGATTGCGGTTGTGGACGCATCGCGATCGCCGATCTCGACGGCGACCAGAAGCCGGATCTCGCGGGTATCGGCTACGAGCAGCAAGGCGCGATGTGGCAGAGCGGGCCGAGCAGGGTCGTCGTGCTGTTGCACGTGCCTTAGCGGATCGTCGGTGCTTTGGCGGCGAGCGTAGCGAGTGGCGCGCCGACGAGGCGCAGCATCCGCCAGTCCGTCAGCTCGATCGCGCCGAGCGCGCGATAGAATCCGAGCGCCGGCTCGTTCCAGTCGAGCACCGACCAGTCGAATCGGCCGTAGCCGCGGTCGACCGCGAGCTTCGCGCACGCCGCCATCAGCGCACCTCCGGCGCCGTGCGACCGCGCCTCGGGGAGCACGAACAGGTCTTCGAGGTACAAGCCGGGCTTGCCGAGGAACGTCGAGTAGGTCTGAAAGAACAGCGCGAAGCCGACCGGCGCGTGGTCGAGCTCGGCGATCAAGACTTCAGCCGCGGGGTGCGCACCGAACAGCGTCGCGTGGAGCGCCGCTTCATCGGCGACGACCTGGTCGAGCAGTTTCTCGTATTCGGCGAGTGCGCGGATGAAGCGCAGGACCGTCGGCACGTCTGACGCATGCGCGAGGCGGATCGAGGCAGCGGTCATGATCGCGAGTCGTACTACGGGAGCGCGAGCCGGTCGACCACCGCCGTGAAGTCCGGCGGCAACGCCGACGCGAGCTCGACCCGAGCGCCGGTCACCGGATGCTCGAAGCCGAGCGTCGCGGCGTGCAGCATCAGTCGCGCTGAGGTGAGCACCGAGCCGGTGTAGTCGCGGATGTAGACCTCTTCGCCCACCAACGGATGGCCGGCCTCGGAGAGGTGGATGCGGATCTGATGCGTCTTGCCGGTCTCTAGCCGCACCGCGCACAAGGTCGAGTGGCGCAGCGCACGCGCGACCTCGACATGGGTGACCGCGCGCTTGCCTTGCTCGAGCCGCGTCGTCGATCCGCGCAGGCCATCGCCGCGATCCGCGACGAGATGCGATTCGATCCGCCCCGGCTTGACCACACCGTGCGCGACGCACGTGTACTGCCGCGCGATCGTGTGTGCGCGCAGCTGCGCCGCGAGGCCGAGCTCGGCGCGCTTTGACTTCGCGAACATCAGCAGGCCCGACGTGCCGCGATCGATGCGATGGACCACGTGCAGCGCGACCTCGGTCGCAGCCTTACCCTGGCGTCGCCACGCGCCACGGATCAAGTCCATCGCGGTGCCGCCCTCGCGATCTTCGTACGGCACGCTGTTCACGCCGCTCGGCTTGTCGATCACCACGACATGCGCGTCGTCGTAGACCAGCACGCCTTCGCGCTCGGGGTCGCGAGGTTTCGGTGCGCTCATGCGGAGCTCGACCGCTTGGCCGACCGCGAGGCGATGATCGACCTCGACGACGCGCATGCCATCGACGAACACCTTACCGGTCGTCACGTGGCGTTTCGCGACCGACCACGCGACCTCGGCGCGCGCCTTCACGAACGCCGCGACGGTTTGGTTAGGTTGTTCGACGGTCCACGCGGCCACAGCGGTCGATACCACACGGCACCGCGTTCCACACCGTCGGATCGCGCGGCGGTTCGGCTACGATGCTGCGCATGTTCGACTTCGCGATCGTCGGGGCTGGGTCGGCCGGATGCGTGCTCGCGAATCGGCTGAGCGCGAACGGCAAGCACACCGTCGCGCTCCTCGAGGCAGGCCCGCCGAGCCATCGCTCGCTCGCGGTGCGCGCGCCGGGCATGTACATCGAGCTGTGGCGCAGCAAGCTCGACTGGAACCTCTACACCGAGCCGCAAGTCGCATGCGACGAGCGCAAGCACTACTGGCCGCGCGGCAAGGTGCTGGGCGGCACGAGCGCCTTGAACGCGCTGGTCTACATCCGCGGTAACCGCGCGAACTACGACGCGTGGGGCCCGGGCTGGAGCTACGCCGACGTGTTGCCGTACTTCGTAAAGTCCGAGGACAACGTGCGCGGCGCGTCGGAGTTTCACGGCGCGGGTGGGCCACTCCACGTGCAAGACGCGGTGGTGTCCGACGTCGGCGCCGCGTTCGTGCAAGCGACCGCTGCGCGTTGCAAGGTTCGCATCGCCGACGACTTCAACGGTGCCGAGCAGGAAGGTGCCGGGCCGTATCAACAGACGATTCGCAACGGCATGCGCGCGAGCACCGCGGTCGCGTTCCTCGATCCCGCGCGCGAGCGCGACAACCTCACCGTGATCAC
>CAZDGY010001059.1:0-2436 GCA_964504685.1 uncultured Kofleriaceae bacterium
CTCGGCGGTGCGACCGCGGTGGCGATGCTCGAGACCGGCGTGCGCGCGACTCCGCCGCCCGAGGCCGCGAAGGTGCCGCCGATGGTCGGACGCGCGGTGCTACGCGGACTCGAGAAAGAGCGCGCGAAGCGGTTCCCGACGATGGCGGCGTTGCTCGCCGAGCTCACGCCGGCTCCCGCCGGGCGGCCGGCGCGTCTCGCGATGTTCATCGCGCTCGTCGTCGTGATCGCCGGCGGCGCGACCGGGGCGGCGCTGATCCGCCCGCAGTCGGGCGACATGACGACCGCGCTCGCGAACGAGGACAGCACGGTCAAGGATCTCATCGACCGGATCAACCGGCTCGAGAGCCAGCGCAAAGAGCTGCGCGACGAGCTGATCGCGCTCAAGGCGAGCGCGGGCCTGTCGGCGCAACAGGTCGAGGATCTCCGTGCTCAGCTCGAGCAGAAGGACGGCCAGATCGTCCAGCTCGAGGACGAGCTGACGCACATCAAGGAGAAGCAGGTCGTCGATCGGCCGGTGCGGCGCCCGCCCGAATCGGGGCTGATCTCGACCGCGCTCGCGCAGGCCCAGCACGACGTCGAAGGCTGCTTCGACGAATGGGCCGATCGCGTCGGCTACGATCCGATCGCCGACAAGCACACCAAGCTGCCGGTCGAAGGCGAGCTCGAGATCAACCTCGAGGTCAGCCCGGAAGGGCTCGGCAGCTCACCGCACGCCTCCGGCATGACCGACGAGCAACTGCGCGGCTGTGCCGAGCAAGCGATAGCGCGCGTCCATTACCCGGCGTCACCCGAGGTCCGCCAGATCGAGGTCGACGTGGCATGGGCTGGCACGAACGGCTTGGTCGCGATGTCGGCGCGGATCGTCGGCCATCGCGATGCGTCCTCGCGTACGATCGATCTACGCTGAACCACGAACCTGTGACCGATCCCGCTGACCGTGCCGCCGCCTTGAAGTATTCCGTAGCTATGTCGCGAGTCCTTGCAGCCGCTGCCGCGCTGGTCGTCGCAGTTGCCGGCCGCGCTGTCGCCTCGCCCAAGAACGCGGCATCCGCGATCGTGCCGGGATCGGCGCCGTTCGGCGTCGTGCGCATCGATCCGCCGGCGACGCCCGATACCGTGTCGCCGTACATCTATCTCAACCGCTGCACCGGCGGATGCACGGTCACCGGCACCGGCGGCGGCGGCGCGAACGACGCGACCGCGGAGCCGATCGTGTCGAGCATTCCGGCCAGCGGCACGTACACGGTCGGCGAGTTCGCCACGGTCAACGGCCAGTGCTCGGTCACCACGTCGATGGCGTGCAACGGCCCCGGCATCTGCCCGGGCACCGAGACCTGCGTCGTCACCGGCCCGGTCGCCGACGCCGAATGGGCGCAGGTCGTCCAGTGCGTCAAAGAGGTCTACTCGCCGTTCGCGGTGACCGTCACCGATCAACGCCCGAGCGTGGACTCGTTCACCGAAGCGGTCGTCGCCGGCCAGCCCGACGATCTCGGCTTGGGCACCGACTTCCTCGGCGTCTCGCCATCGGCGTGCACGCCGCACAACAACCTGCCGGTGTTCGCGTTCGCGAACCATCACCCGGCGATGGATCGCGTCAACAACATCTGCTGGACCGCGGCGCAAGAGACCGCGCACGCGTTCGGGCTCGATCACGAATACAGCTTCGTCACCGCGTTTCCGGAGAACCAGAACTCGGCGTGCATGGATCCGATGACCTATCGGATCGATTGCGGCGGCGAGAAGTTCTTCCGCAACGCGCTCGCGAACGACGGCCGCTATTCGACGTCCGACTACAGCTGCTCGTTCTCGCAACAGAACTCGCATCAACAACTGCTCACCGTGCTCGGCGCCGGCACGCCGATCACCGCGCCGCCGACGATCGTGATCACCTATCCGACGACCGACGCGGTGCCTCACGAGGTCGTATCGACCGCGAGCGCACAGCGCGGGATCTTCGCAGTCGAGCTGTGGCTCAACGGCTTCAAGTGGGACTCGGTGCCGGCCGCGCCGTTCGGGCCCGAAGGGCAGGGCTCGGCGTCGTACACGAACCCGTGGCCGAACGGCGTACCGAACGGCTACATCGACATCGTCACGAAGGCGTACGACGACATCGGTGTCGAGACCGATTCGGCGACGGTCACCGTGCTGCAAGGAGCACCGTGTCAAGATGCCTCGACCGACTGCGCCGTGGGGCAGATGTGCGCGAACGGTCGCTGCTTCTGGAACCCGCCGACCGGCGAGCTCGGCGATGCGTGTACGTATCCGCAACAGTGCATGAGCGACGTCTGTCAGGGCGGCGCTGGAGATGAGAAGTGCACGACGCAGTGCGACCCGACGAAGGACAACGTGTGTCCGAGCGGCTATGACTGTGTGGAGGCGAGCTCCACCGTCGGCTACTGCTTCGTCGCGGCCCCGGGCGGATGCTGTAGTGCAG
>CAZDGY010001060.1:0-2432 GCA_964504685.1 uncultured Kofleriaceae bacterium
ATTCGCATGCTTGCGGAAGATCTCGCGCGAGTACGAGATCTCGCTCTCGATATGGAGCTCGGTCGCGGGTTCGGCGCCTGCGCCGTGGCGGTGCCAGCGAACACGGCGACCAACGCGATCGACTTCACGGTGCCCTCGCGGCGCTGACCCATTCGAGCGGCCCCATCGGATACGCATCGGCGTGCGCTGGATCGGCGCGGCCGATGAGCAAGCGACCATCGGCGCCGAGCGCGAGCACGGCGGCACGAGGCGGGGCCACGCCGACGACCTTGGCGGTGCGCACGTCGACCACGAGCGGCGCCACGAACAGGAGATTCCCGGTGCGCCGCGGACTCTGGTTGCGCTCGATGGCACCGAGCACGCGTTCGGTGGAATCCGCGATCGCGACGAGCTGGCCGGTGCGCCAGATGAGCGCGATGTGGTCGTCGAAGTAGATGCCGAACTGATCTTTCGTGCCGGGATAGACCCGGCCGGTCTTCAGATCGATGACCGCGCGCCGGTAATCGTCGAGCCAGTCGGGGAGATAGCGACTGGTCTCCGGGGCGTGGGTCGTGGCGCCGACCACGCCGACTCCGAGCGCACGCTCACCGCGCGCGCCGTATTCGAATACGGGTGCGCGTGGGTCACCGAGCTTCGTGCACGCCACGTAGACGCTGCCGTCGTCCGGAACTGTTGCCAGCACCCAGCTTCCACACGATGCCGGCACGAGCTCGGTCTCGGCATCACCGCGCACGAGCTCGAGCGCGCCGTCGGGCGCCTCCTCGATCAACGCGTCGCCGACCGTCGCGCGGACGTGCTCGTCGGATCGCCTGTCGCCGCGGATCGAGATCACGAGTGACGTGACGGGGACGTCGGGGCCGATCACGTCGCCGCGAAACCTGGTCGTGCATGCGCGCTCGCCCGGTTCGAGTGGCGTCCCGGGCGTCGCGACCTCGACGTGTAGCCATCCTCCGCCATCGTCGAAGTAGAACCACCACACGACGCCCGGCCCGGCGACGAGCTCGCGGCGCGCGCCGGTGGCGATATCGTAAAGGCCGATCATGTCGCCCGTCGCGCGATGGAGCGTGTACGCGACGCGCTCGCCGTCGGGCGAGAACCGCACTGGTCGCGCGGCACCGAGCGCGGTCAGGTCGATCGCAGGCCCGAGTGCGAATTGCTCGATCATCACGCGCCCGTTGCGCACGATCGCCAGTCGCCGGTGCGTCGGATCGGTCGCGACGATGTCTTCGAGCTCGCCGCCTGGGCCGGCGCCGACGACGAGGTACGGTGCTTGTGCATCGCCCCTGGTGCCGGCTCCGTCGGCTAGCACCTCGAGTCGGCCATCGTGATTGGTATCGCGGCGCGCCTGGCAGATCGCGACCCAGCTGCCATCGAGCGCCGCATCCATCAGTGCGGTCGGCGCGGATGCTCCGATCACGCGAGCCGGCGCCGTGGCATGTCTCGGCGCGATCGCCGGCTCCGGCGCGGCGCAGCCGACGCCCGCAACGTAGAGACTCAGCAGCGCGGCACGCAGCACGCTTAGATTCAAGCAGACGCTGGTAGGTTCCGCTCTTGAAAGATTCGCAGAATATCAGCGGCAGTCTCTTCGATCGCGCGGTTGGTCACGTCGATGACCGGCCAATTCGCATGCTTGCGGAAGATCTCGCGCGAGTACGAGATCTCGCTCTCGATATGGGCGCGCTGGCCGTAACTCGAATCGTTCGGCATCCCGAGGTGCGACAGCCGCGCCTGGCGAATGCGCATCAGCATGTCGGGCTGGACGATCAGGCCGAACACCTTGCGGTCATCGACTTGCGACAGCTCCTCGGGAGGATCGACGCCGAGCACGAGCGGGACGTTCGCGACCTTGAGCCCGCGCTGCGCGAGATAGGTCGACAGCGGCGTCTTCGACGTGCGCGAGATGCCGACGAGCACGAGGTCGGCCTTCGGCAGGTTGCGCGGCTCGGCGCCGTCGTCGTTCTTGACCGCGAACTCGACCGCCTCGATGCGGCGGAAGTAGTCGTCGGTGATCGAGTGCAACAGGCCGGGCACGCCGGCCGGCGCGGCACCGAGGAACATCGCGAGCTTGCTGATCAGCGCGCCGATCAGATCGACGCTCTCGACGTTGTAGTGCTCGACGAGCTTCGTGAACAGCTCGCGCTCCTCGGCGTTGACGACGGTGAACACCACGAGCGCGCGCTGCTCGCTCGCCTTCTCGAGTACCTGCTCGAGCTCGTTCTCCAGGCGCACGCGCGAGAACAACCGGATCTGCACCGGCTCGCTGAACTGCATCGTCGCAGCGCGCACCATGCGCTCGGCGGTCTCGCCGGTGGCGTCGCTGATGATGAATACCGTCTTCACGCGAGCGGCTATACCACGGCAGTGAGTTACTCGCCGTCCGGCGCCTGGACGGTCAGCGTCCCGAGATCGTAGCTGTGCTTGCCGGCGAGGCG
>CAZDGY010001061.1:0-2429 GCA_964504685.1 uncultured Kofleriaceae bacterium
CTCTCGAGGCGTTTGGTCCACAGCGTTCGCCCCTGCGGGTCGAGCTTGGAGATGGTGCGGTCAGGACAACCCGCCATCGTGGCGAGCAGCGCGACCGAGCTGGTCATTGTGGCCAAGACGTTACGCATAGAACCTCCCAAGGACTGGCGCAGCATAGAGCAAGTAGCCCGCCAATTTGAAGGCGCAGCAGTTTCAAATGCTTGCTTTCCATCGTACCGCGTCAAGCCGCCAACTTCGTTGGCGATTTCTCGGGAGGGTTGGCCCCTGCAACTGTGCGGATCCCCTCAGGCTAACCGCGGGATCACGACCCTTGGGGCAACGTGGCGCAGCTGACCACGGTCGAGCTATCGGGCGGCAGCGTCATCTGTTCGGGATCGGTCTTGAGCGTCAGGTGCGACTGGGTCGACGAGCACTGCGCATCGTCCTCGACGACGTACCAACACGGCGTCGGCGTTCCCGCCGCCGGCGTCATCGCATCCTGCATCGCGCATGGAGCGAGCACGACCTCGCTGCCATCGCCGGCGACCTCGGACACCGTGCATTGCAGCTGCGTGCCGGGGTTGCCCGGATCGCCGTCGGTCGTGTCGATGTTGCCCTCGAGGCAAGGGCTGATCGCGGTCGCCAACAGATCGCCGATCGCGGTGAGCGCGGGTGTGTAGTCGCCGGTGCAGATCGTTTGATAGAGCCCGTGGTCGGAGAACTGCGACACGAAGTCGTAGAGGCGGATCGCCGGGCGCGCGATCGCGTCCTCGCCGTTGATCGTGGCCTTGC
The DNA here is from genome assembly GCA_964504685.1 of uncultured Kofleriaceae bacterium. Taxonomy (GTDB): domain Bacteria; phylum Myxococcota_A; class Polyangia; order Haliangiales; family Haliangiaceae; genus JABFXX01. The sequence goes on from CAZDGY010001061.1 coordinate 772, forward strand.
ACGATGGCTGGAGTGCCATCGGCTGCGTTTGGGTGCCGATCGTCAACGAGCCGGTCGCGATCGACGACGACGGTGGCGAGCCATCTTGCTGGCCGCCGGCGATCAGCGCGACGACGAGCTGCGACGGATCCTTGATGCTCGCGAGGAACGACGTGTAGTACGCGGTGTCTTGCAGGTACGAGCCGACGACCGGCACGCAGTTGTTGTACATCGTGCCCGGCGGCGCAGCCGAGATCGGTTGGTCGCACTGATACGCGTAGAGCGGCTGGAGCCGGAAGTCTTCGGTCCCGACCTGCGAGGTCGGCAGCGTGAACACCGACGGATCGGCGACCGACGCGTCGTCTTCGTCGGTCAGGATGATCACGGCGAGGAACGCGTCGTCGCGAATGAACCCGGCGTTGGCGGGGTTCGAGCCGTCGAGCGCGCGCTTCATGCCTTCGAGCGGCGCTTCAAACCCGCAGCCTTCGCTGCCGATCTGCGCGATGCAGCTAAACGTCGCGGCGAGGCCTTGCGCCGGGTCGTAGTTGATCGAGCGCCCGCTGGGCGCGGCTTCATCGATGATGAACCGATCGTTCGCGGTGTCACTCGGCCCGGTGCAGCTGCCGCTTGGCGTGACATGCAACAGGCCGTCGTCGCCAGTCGCGTTGACGCAGGCGTTACCGAAGTCGGTGACGTCTTGGCTGCCGATCTTCACCGTCGACGACACGACGCCCATGTGGAGGTTCGGGAGCCCGCCGGGGAAGTTGTTTAGCTTCGTGACGAAGCTCGTGAAGTTCTGCGCGAACACCGTCTGCTTGTCCTTGGTCGACTGCGAGTTGTCGATCACGAACAGCAGATCGATGTTGGCTGAGACCGGAATTCGCTTGGTCACCTCGCCTTGCTGCTGCGGGTCGAGCTTCGCGATCGAGCGATCGGGACAGCCTGCCGCAGCGACGAGAAACCAGATCGAAATGACGGAACGACGGTGGTGGTGACACATACCGCCGAGACAACCGATCGACACAGCAGTTGCTTCGTGATCACCAAGCCGCCAGCGAGAGCAGCGGATGTGTTGTGATACGCGTCGCCGTGGCCGACGAACCATCAAAACCAAAATCGAAATCTCCTGGTGACTCGAAACCGGCGGTGCTCGACGAGCGCCGGCTGACCTACGCCGAGCTCGAGCAGCTCGCGGCAGGTCGCGATGCGGACGCGTGGGCGCGTCAGCTCGTCGGTGAATTGCGCGACGGTCGCGCGATCGTGCGTGCAAACGCGGCGCTCGCGCTCGCGGCGTGCGGCAAAGCCGAGCCCGAGCTCGTCGCGCTCGTGCGCGACAGCGAGCCGTCGGTCGCGCTCGCCGCCGCCGACGCGATCAAACGACTCGGCACGCGCGTGCGGCCGGTGTTGTCGCCGCTCGCGCAAGCGGGCGCGGGCGCGGTGCCCGAAGTCACCGACGCGATCGTCGCTGCGCTCGCCGACCTCGTCGGCAGTTGCGACGACGAGCTGATCGCCGCGCTCGATCAGACGCTCGAAGTCGCGCAGAAGACGATCATCGCGGCGTGCGGTCGCCTCGGCGCGCGCGGCGTCGGCGTGCTGATCAAGGCGGCGCGCAACGAACGCACGCGGATCCGCGTCAACGGCATCGCCGGGCTCGAGCGGTTCGGCAAAGCCGACGCCGC
>CAZDGY010001062.1:0-2426 GCA_964504685.1 uncultured Kofleriaceae bacterium
CGTTCGTGCTCGGCCTCGAGGGCTACTATAAGCTCAGCGAAGCGTCGGGAACGACCGCAAATGATTCGTCGGGGTTCGGCCGCAACTCGACCCTGAGCGGCGGAGCGATGTTCTCGAGCGCTAGCCCGATGGCACCGATCGACCCGGACACAGGCAATATCGAGCCGCACCTCGACTCGGGCACCGCTGGAGTCGCGACGACGGCCGCGGCGATAGCGCCGTTCCGTCTGGCGACCGACTTCTCGCTCGCCTTCTGGGTGATGCAGCCAGCAGCGGCGAGCAGCCTTCCGATCATGGGCATGCGCAACAGCGGTAGCTGCGGCAGCGGCACTGGCTGGGAGGTTTCGCAGTCTTCGTCTGGCCTCGCGTTTGTCGGGCAGAACGGTGGTGCACGCCTGTTCGGTCAGGCGCTCACCGTCGGGACCTGGACACATGTCGGTGTGACCTACACCGCCGGCACGTTGAAGTTGTACATCAATGGCGCGCAGGTCCAATCCATGGCGTACACCGCCGCGAACAGCCTCGCTGGCGCGGTCCAGTTCGGCCACTTCGCAGGTTGCGCTGGCGGCGCGGTCCGCCTTGACGAGGTGCAGATCTTCAGCCGCGCGCTCACCGCGCCCGAGATGGCGACGTTCGGCACGCGGCCGCCGGCTCCGACAGCGCTCACGCTGACGAAGAACACGTCGTCGTCGCAGGGATTGTCGTGGACCGCACCGGCGAGCGGCGCGGATCGATGGGTAATCCTGCGCGGCACTGCGTCGGGGAACGAGGTGCACTACACGCACGCCACCAACCCGCCGACGACGTTCAACGCGAGCCATCTGACGCCGAATACGCAGTACTCATGGGAAGTCGAGACCGTTCAGGACCACCTGATCAGCGTTCCGTCCAACGAGATCGTCGCGACGACCCCCGCGGGGCCGGCGGCTCCGACCGGCGTGACCGCAACGACGGCGTCGACGACACGCATCAACGTCTCGTGGACGGCCGTGACCAACGCGACCCAGTACTTCGTCTACGAGGCGATGTCGATGGCCGGCCCGTACACGCAGGTCGGTCACACGAACTCGCCGACGGTGACGTTTGGTGTGACTGGCCTCACAACTCAGACGACGTACTGGTTCGAGGTCCAAGCGGAAGACGCTGGCCTCACCCGCTCGCCGATGTCAACGCCGGTCTCCGCGACGACGAACTGATCATCAGAGCGAGACTAGCGCCGCATTCATGTACTCGAGCGGCGTGCCTAGCACGATCGTGTCCCGCTCCGGATGCGTCGCGCTGGCCAGGATCGACGCGCCGCGCGAGATCATGCGCTTGTAGACGGCGCTGATGTACATGTCGTCTTCGTTGTAGCTGTCGCGGTACGTCGCCGCGGAACGAAAGCCGTATAGGCCGGAGGTCGCGAGATCGGATACGACGATTTTTTCGGCGATTTCTATCACCCTCCGGTTCTCGTCGACGAGGACGTAACTGTACGCAGCGTTCTGTGAGGAGAACACGTCGATGTAGCCATCGTACGTCGAGAGTGCTCTGGCAATCTGGTTCGTATCTCGGTCGAGCACCACAGTGTCGATGTTGTGGAACACAACCGGCGCGCTCGGACGCTTCGATGTCGTCTCGATCGCTTGCACGCCGAGCATGGCGGTCGTGGCTTGGCCTTTCGTGTCGTGCGTCATCACCAGATGCGCCGGGGGGATATTAGCGGTGCGCATGATCGCGCGCACGTGCGGCATATAGGCCTCGTCGCGGTGGTTCGCGATCAGGAACACCTCATCGAACGTGTTCGCTTTCTGCAGCTCGGCCAAGATCGCTGACAACACGGTCTTGTCGCCCCACGGCAGGAGGTACTTAGGGAGCTTGTGGCCGGCGTCGAGAAACCGCTGATAGCGGCCAGCCATGGTGAGAACGAGGATCATGGAGACCTCAGTGCCATTCATTGGAGGGGAACAGGGTCATGCGCTTCATTACGACATGCGGCGGCAGATCGGCGACGAACTCGACCGCTCGCGCGATGTCATCGGGCGTCAGTAGCGTGCCGGGAGGTCCAGGGTACGGATTTGCGGCATTCCACAGCGGCGTATCGATGCCGCCCGGCGCGATCGTGGTGACAAGCACGCCGTGCGCGATCAGCTCTTGAGCGAGCGCGTCGGAGAAGCCTTCGAGTGCCCATTTGGTGGCGCAGTACACCGCCTGGTTCGGAATGCCATGCGTGCCGGCGACCGACCCGAGTTGGACGATCCGGCTGCCAGGAGACATGTGCGGCAGCGCGGCGTGGGTGCAGCGCAGTACGCCTTTCAAGTTCGTATCTACCAGGCTGTCGATCTCGCGGTCGTCAAACTCCGCGAACGGTTTCATCTGGAACACCGCGGCGTTGTTGACGAGCAAATCAATGGCGCCGAGGCGCGCGAACGTTGTTCGAACTTGTG
>CAZDGY010001063.1:0-2425 GCA_964504685.1 uncultured Kofleriaceae bacterium
GCAGCAGCGCACGGACGCGAAGCGGCGCGGGTCGCGATCGCTATGCTCGATGCGGTGGATGCTCCGGCCGGCGAGATGCCGGTCGTGCTCGGCCCCGGCGACTCCGGCATCTTGCTGCACGAGGCGGTCGGCCACGGCCTCGAGGCTGACTTCAATCGCAAGCAGACGTCGAACTACACCGGCCAGCTCGGCAAGCAAGTCGCGTCACCGCTGTGCACCGTCGTCGATGACGGCACGATCGTCGGCGCGCGCGGCGCGATCAACGTCGATGACGAAGGCCACGTCGGCAAGCACAACGTCCTGATCAAGGACGGCATCCTCGTCGGCTACATGCACGACCGGCTGAGCGCGAAGCACTTCGGGGTCGAGCCCTCGGGCAACGGTCGGCGCGAATCGTTTCGCGCGATGCCCTTGCCCCGAATGACGAGCACGTCGCTCTACGCCGGGCCGCACGATCCCGAAGAGATCTTGAAGAGCGTCAAGCGCGGGATCTATGCGAAGCGGTTCAGCGGCGGTCAGGTCAACATCTCGAACGGCGACTTCGTGTTCTCGCTGTCGGAGAGCTACCTGATCGAAGACGGCAAGCTGACCGCGCCGCTCAAAGGCGTGAACTTGATCGGCAACGGACCCGACGTGCTCCGTCGCGTCGACATGCTCGGCAACGACTTCGAGCTGTCGGACGGAATCTGGACGTGCGGGAAAGATGGCCAGTCGGTGCCGGTCTCGGTCGGCACTCCAACGGTGAAGATCGGTTCGATCACGGTCGGTGGCACGCAGGCCGGGGGGGCATAAAGTCGATGTCTGCAGCACAGGTAACCGAAGCGACGATCAAAGAGCTGCGCGGCCTCGCCGAGCTCGCCGTCGAGCTCGCGAAGAAATCAGGCGCCGACCATGTCGAAGCGCTGGTTCGCGACGGCAGCGAGCTGACCGCGAAGGTTCGGCTCGGCGAGCCCGAGCTCGTGCAAGAAGCCGGGAGTCGCGCGCTCGGCTTGCGCGTGATCCGCGGCGCGCGTCGAGCGACGACCTACACGAGCGACCTGCGTCGCGACGCGCTCGAGGCGCTGTGCCGCGAGACCGTGACGCTCGCCGAGCTCGCCGAGCCCGACGAGTGCGCGCTACCGCCGGATCCCAAGTTGCTCGCGACTTCGTTGCCCGAGCTCGACCTCTACGATCCCGCGGTCGCCGAAGTCGACGCGGCGTGGGCGCTCAAGCAAGCGATCGCCGGCGAGGCCGCGGCGCGCAAGCACGACAAGCGCGTGACCAACTCCGAAGGCGGCACGTGGTCGCGCGTCATCGGCGGCACCGCATTCGCGACGTCGGGCGGGTTCTCCGGCGGCTATCGCGGCAGCTATGCATCGATCGTCGTCGAGCCGCTGTGCGATGACGACAGCGAGCCCGGCAATCCGAAGAAGCGCAACGGGTTCTGGTATTCGTCGTCGCGGTTTCTCGCGTCCCTCGAGCCGGCCGACCAGGTCGGCATCGAGGCAGCACGGCGCACCGTGGCGACGCTCGGCTCGCGCAAGGTCGACACCCAAGAATGCGCGATCGTGTTCGATCCCGAGGTCGCGCGCGCGATCGTCGGCACGCTGTTCTCGGTCGCAAACGGCTCGGCGTTCTGGCGCAAATCGACCTACCTCGTCGGCAAGGAGGGCGAGCTCGTGGCGTCGCCGCTCGTCACGATCACCGACGATCCGCTGATTCCTCGCGCACCCGGCTCGAAGCCATTTGACGGCGATGGCTTGGCGACGCGTAAGAACTCGGTGCTCGATCGCGGCGTGCTCGCGCCGGTGTTGTGCGACGTCTACAGCGCGAACAAGCTCGGCCGCGCGTCGACGGGATCGGCCGGGCGGGGCGTTGGCGGCAGCCCTGGCCCGACGACCACGAATCTGATCATGGCCAAGGGCGCGATGACGCGTGCCGACTTACTCCGGCAAACTCCGCGTGGCCTGTACGTGACACAACTGCTCGGGTTCGGCTTCAACCCGGTCACCGGTGACTTCTCGCGCGGCGCCCAAGGGTTTTGGATCGAGGGCGGCGAGCTGACGTTTCCGGTCAGCGAAGTCACGATCGCGGCGAACTTCGACCAGATCCTCAAGCGAATCGACGCGGTGGCCGACGATCTCGAGCTGCGCAGCTCCACTGCAGCGCCTACGTTCCGCGTATCCCACATGATGCTCGCAGGCAAGTGATCACACCGCTACGACCTCGCCCTACATCGTACGAAGATCGAGTCGGTTAGCGCTGAGGTTCCGCGGCATTGCTTGACTTGGTGGGCACGCGATGGAACGATCGAAACGTGCCAGCCGCTGCTCCCGCGGGGGGAATCCCCACGCGCCTCGGCAAATACGAACTGCTCATGCCGCTCGCGGCGGGCGGTATGGCGCGAATCTACATCGGGCGTTCGACCGGAATCGGCAGCTTTGAA
>CAZDGY010001064.1:0-2425 GCA_964504685.1 uncultured Kofleriaceae bacterium
TCCGACCGCTCCTGGCGCGGCTGCGGGACAAGAGCGGCGGCGCCAAGCTCGATAAGACCGCCGCCGACGTCGACCAGGCCAATGGGCTCGCCGACGCGATCGCCGCGAAAAAGCCAAACGACTCCAGGTAATTGCGGCCGGAGCGGAGGCCTGGCTCGCAACCCCGCCGCAAGGGGTATTCGGCCTGCGATTTCCGTATGATGGGCTAAGGAGATGGCTGCTCAAGGACCGCCCGCGGGCAAGCACGATGCGCAGGCGCTGATCGCGACGCACGCGGCGGTGACGCAGAGCGGCTCTGCAGCCGACGCGGCGATCATCGCGCGCGTCGAATCGCAGATCAAAGACCACTCGCTCATGGGGTGGTTGGCGAAGGTCACCGGCGAGGTCGACTCGAAGCACTCATCGGAATCCGCTGCGGTTCAAGAGAAAGCGCACGAGCAGCAACAGCTGATCGCCGATCACGCGAAGGACGCGCCGAAGAACGCCGGTCCGCCGCCTGCGCCTGGGCACGCGGTGGTGCCTCACGTCACCGCGCCGACGACCGCGCACACGACCGGCGCTGCCCCGCATCCGACCGCGAGCGTTGGCCCGGCGGTCCAGCATGCGCCGATCGCCGCGGCTCCGATCACGCGCGCTGCGCCCGCCGCGGTGCCGAAACCGCCTTCGATCGCGGCCGCGATCGCCGGGGCGCAGAGCGATCCGCAACTCGACGGCATCCTCAACGCGTACCAGCCCAAAGGTCAGCAAGCGACCGCGACGCTCGGCCGGATCAAGCAAATGGGCGACATCGCCCAAGGCTTCAACGGCCAGCTCGACGTCTACGTCGCCAAGGGCGGCGCGGTCGAACACGGCATCGCCGCCGCCGCGAACTGGCTCGGCGTCGGCAAAGACACCGGCGCGATCTGGGCGAACAACCCTTATCGCGGCGTCGCCGGAATTCTTGGCGGCATCATGACCGGCCTATCGGCGGTCAAGAGCGTGTGCTCGGTCGTCGGTAGCATCTGCGGCAAGGTCGGCCTGATCCTCACGGTCGTCGGTCTGCTCGGCATGATCTTCCCGCCGATCGGCGTCGCGATCGAAGGCATCGCTCGCATCCTCAACGTGATCGGCGTCATCTGCAGCGCGATCGCGTTCGTGATCGCCGGCATCTTGACCGGGCTCAACGGCGTCGTGCTCGCAAAGCAAATCGCAGCGGGCGCGTCGGCCGAAGAAAAAGCTGCGACCGCCGACCTGATGATGAGCGAGGCGAACGATGCCGCGGGCGGCATCATCAACATGGCCATGATCTTCGGTCCGAAGTTCATGAAGGGCCTGCTCGGCAACAGCAAGGGCGTGATCGCGTCGCTGTTTCGTCGTGCGCGAGCCTCGATCGGCAAGATCGCGAACAAGGTCACCGGCGACATCAAACTGTTCGCGAACAAGATCGTCCGCAAGCTCGGCTTCGGCGGCGCGACGTTCACCCAGGTCGAGGGCAAGTGGAAGGACATGGGCTTGATCGGTCGCGGGACCGAGAAGATCAAGAACAGCTGGGTCGGTAGGCAGTACGCGAACGCGCCCGCGCACCTCGAAGCGATCCAGAACAAGCTGATGTCCAAGTACGGCACGTCGACCGCGGCGAAGACGCTCGATCGCGTCGGCGCGTGGAGCGGTAGCGCCGCGAATCGGTTCGATCTCGAAGCCAAGGTCGGCAACTGGGGCGAGAGCGCGGGCAAGAACGTCGGCAGCTGGGGCGAGAAGACGGCGCTCGGACAGAAGTGGGCGACCGCCGCTGACAACGCCGAGGCCGACACCCGCCACGCGGTGATGACCTCCGAGGCGCGCGATGCGGCACATCTCGAAGAAACGCGTTGGCGCAATTACTCCAAGAAGCAGCGGCAGACCGATCCCGAGAACAAGTCGACCGCGTCGCTCGATGACAAGCACGCGGTGGCAGAGGGCGAGCGCGTCCGCACCGAGGCAGAGGTCGCGTTCCAGAAGGACGAGCAGCGTCGCGCGATGAAAGACCGCCTCGAGCAGATGCGGCACGACCGCTTCACGCGGATGAACGACGAGTACTACGACAACACGAAGTACGGCTACAGCGGCGTCAACGCGCGCGACAACATGATGGACCATGTCCATGGCACGCGCGACACGCGGTTCGCCCTCGCAACCGAGTACAAGCCTCAGATCAGCGAGCGCACGACGCTGCTCGCGAAGACGACGCGGACCGACGCCGAGAACGAGCGACTCAACGCGCTCAACGGCGAGCTCAAGAAGTACGACGATGCGCGCAGCCTCAACCGCGCCTACGAGAACCAGCTGTCCGGTATGGCCGCCGGCTCGGAACGGACGCACGCAGCCGACTACGAAACCTGGGGCGACATCACGCGTAACACGGTCGATAGCGTCGATCCGGTGTTGGAGATGTTGCACTGGAAGGGCC
>CAZDGY010001065.1:0-2416 GCA_964504685.1 uncultured Kofleriaceae bacterium
ATGATTTCGATCGACGGCCAGTAGGCCGTCAGGCGGTCAACTAGATGACGTCGCCAGCGCCGTCGAAGTTCACGCTACAGGTCGACGAGTCGGTCAGCACGAAGTTGACGCTGCCGGTTCCGGTGACCTGATCGGCGTTGTCCTCGACGAGGTCAGCCGAGATGGTCTGGGTGTCGATGTTGCTGTCTTCCGAGCCCGGGCCGCTATCGGTGAACTGCAGATCGCACTCGGTGACCGAGCTGCAATCCATGGTTCCCCCCACCGTGTCACCGGTGAGGCCGGTGCGCGCGGCGAGGTTGTAGCCACCCTGGCCGTCGTCGGTGATGTCGAAGTTGATGTCGAATGTCGCCGGCAGCCCGGTGCACGTTCCGCCCGACAAGAACGTCAGGGTCACGTCCCAGTTCCCCTCGGGAACTGCTGCATTGTTGCTGCTGCTGCTACACGCCGCGGCAGCGAAAGATAGAACAAGCCCAACCAGGATTTTCCTCATGGCCACAGGGATAACATGCCCCAGTCCACGCGTTGAAGTCCGATCGGACCGAATCTCGACACTCTTACCGGGCGATCACAAGGGGTGGCAAAGGCTGGTCCGCGCAGCGTGCTAAATTGACCCACGTGAGCAGCTTTCGCGACAGCCTCAAGCAAGCGCGATTCACGCGCGGCGCGTTGACGATCCTCATCCTCGAGGTCGCGATGTCGGTGCTGTGGCTACTCGCCGCGCCCGAGGCAAAGCTATCGCTCGCCCAGTGGGTCGCGGCATCGCCGCGATCGGTGTTCGACGCGGGCCACGTGTGGACGCTGGTGACCAGCCCGCTGCTCGAAGTGAACTTCGTCCAGCTGATCATGAGCGGGCTGATCTTGTGGATGTTCGTGCCGACGCTCGAGCGCTTCTGGGGAACGCCGCGGCTCTATCGGTTCGTCGCGATCACGTCGATCGCGGGCACGCTCGGCGGGTGCCTCGCCGGGCTCGCGCTGGGCGGGACCGACAGCCCGGTCGCGATCTCCGGCCTCAGCCCGTTCATGTACGCCGCGATCGTCGCGTACGGCATCACGTACCCGCGCCAGCAAGTGACGTTCTCGTTTTACATCAAGATGACAGGCCGACAGATGATGTTCGGCTTCCTCGGCTTCGTCACGCTGTTCATCGTGCTGCAACAGAAGTGGGAAGAGGGCGCAGCGTACGCGTCGGCGATCGCGGCGGCGGCGTTGTTGACCTCGCGCACGATGAACCCGGGGCTCGCGTGGAAACGCTGGCGGATCAAACGCGCACGCGCGCGGTTGACCGTGCTCGAGGGTGGCAAGCCGAAGCGCGACCAGCAACGCTGGGTCAACTGACGTGATACCGTCGCTGTGATGGAAGAGGTGGATGCGTCGTTCGATCCCGGTGAAACCGGCGAAGCGGGCACCGGGCTGACCACGCTGTTCGAAGGCGAGTGGGCCACCGTGCGCCGGATGCGCAAGGGCAAGCTCGTCGTCGTCAGCGGCGCGGACCAGGGCAAAGAGATCGAGATCTCGAAGCCGCGCGTCACCGGCGGGCGCAGCATCATCAGCGACCTCGTCGTGCAAGACAAAGCGGTGTCGGGCACGCACTTCGAAGTGAGCGCGCGCGACGACGGCTACCGGCTGCGCGATCTCAACAGCCGCAACGGCATCTTCGTCGGCGATCTGCGTGTGCGCGAGGCCTACCTGCGGCCGAACACGGTGTTCCGGATCGGGCACACGAGCATCCAGTTCCAGACCACGCAGGATGTCGTCGAGATCGAGCTGTCGAAGAAGGACCGCTTCGACATGATGCTCGGCGGCTCGCCCGCCATGCGCGAGATCTTCGCGCACCTCGAGAAGGTCGCACCGAGCGATCTGACGTGCCTGATCACCGGCGAGACCGGCACCGGCAAAGAGATGGTCGCGCGCGCGTTGCACAACGCGTCGTCGCGCAAGCAGAAGCCGTTCGTCGTGCTCGATTGCGGATCGATCCCGCGCGAGCTGATCGAATCGACGCTGTTCGGTCACGAGAAGGGCAGCTTCACCGGCGCGGTCGCGCAACACGTCGGCTGTTTCGAGCAGGCGACCGGCGGCACGATCTTTCTCGACGAAATTGGCGAGCTCGACATCACGCTCCAGCCGAAGCTACTGCGCGAGCTCGAGCAGCGCGAGATCAAGCGAGTCGGCGGCGACAAGACGATCAAGGTCGACGTTCGCGTGCTCGCGGCGACGAACCGCGACCTGCGCGAAGAGGTCAACCGCGGCGGATTCCGCGAGGACTTGTACTTCCGGCTCTCGGTCGTCCACGTCGAGTTGCCGCCGATGCGCGAGCGGCGCGAGGACATCCCGGCGCTCGCCAACCACTTCTTGCGCGAGGTCGCGTCGCGGCGCTCGATGACGATGTCGTTCAGCCAGGACGCGATGGCGGCGCTCG
>CAZDGY010001066.1:0-2414 GCA_964504685.1 uncultured Kofleriaceae bacterium
GCGCACGACCTCGCGATCGCACCACGCGTGATCGTCTTGCACTACACCGATGGCGGTTCGGCTAAGGCGACTCGCGCGTACTTCGACAACCCGCGGATCGAAGCGGCGCGCGGCCAACTCGCGCGGGCGGGGGCGGTGAACGTGTCGTCGCACTTCCTCGTCGATCGGGACGGCACGATCTATCGCCTTCAGCCGGAGACTCGCTACGCGCGCCACTGTATCGGGCTCAACCACATCGCGATCGGCATCGAGAACGTCGGCGACGACGCGAAGTTTCCACTCACCGAAGCACAGATCAAGGCCGATGCCGCGCTCGTCCGCGATCTCGCGCACCGCTATCCGATCACGCACTTGCTCGGCCACTACGAGGTCATGAAGTTCCGTGCGAATCCGTACTTCGTCGAGCGCGATCCGACGTATCGCAACGACAAGCCCGACCCGGGGGCGCGGTTCATGTCAGCCGTGCGCGCGGAGGTTGCCGATCTCAAGCTCAGCGGAGTAGAGGGACCTTCTTGAGCGTCACGTGGTACGCGGCGTTGTTCGCTTTGGCCGTGAACTTCTCCGCATCGGCGGTGTAACCCGGCTTCGACAACGTGATCGACGCGGCCTCGAACGCAGGCAGCTTGATCATCGTCGGCGTGATTCCCAGCGTTCGTCCTCCGACCGTGATCGTCGCGCCCGGTGGCGTCGAGCTCACCTTGACCGTGAACATCGCGCGCGCGAGCTTGACCGACACCTTCGCGCCATCGGCGGTTGGCGTCACCACTTTCGTCGTGGCGTAGTAGCGCGCCTTCTTGATCGACAGCTTGACCTCGGCGCCGCACGGCAGCTCGAACGGGCCGGGAGACTTGCCAAGCGCGTCACCGCCGTCGATGCCGACATCGGCGTCGGTCGGCGAGGTATCGACCGTCACCTTGCACACCGTCGGCGGCGGGGGCGCGCCCGCGTCGATCGCGATCGCGGCATCGGGCTTCGGCACGACGACCGCGAGCTGCGCTGCATCGATCGGCGCGATCGCAACCGCCGCATCGATCGGCTTGGTCGCTGCACTGCCGCGGGTCGCGATGATCACTGCGATCGCACCGATCGTCACCGCCGACGCGGCGCTCAGCGCGATCACGAGGCCGCGCCGTCTGCGGGGCGGCGGGATCGCGTCGAGCCCCGGGTGCGACGCGCGATCGTCGCGATACCCCGGCCCCGGTGTCGCCATCCCGGGTTGGACGTAGCTGTCGAGCGATGGCGGCGGCGGCGCGACCAACATGCCCGGAGCCGGCGTTGGAATCATCCCCGGGGGCGGCGTCGGAATCACGCCCGGCGCTGGCATCGTTCCGAGTGCTGCATGCGCGGCCGGGGTCGCGAAATCGTCGTCGGCCGGCATCTCACGCAACGGCTCCATCAGCGTCGGATCGATCTCGATCTTCGGTTCGACGACGGTCGGTTTGTCCTCGCTGCCGTCGGTGAACAGCGGCTGAGTGCTCGCGACCGCCATCACCGGGTTGCCGGTCTTCGGCGCCGCCGGCACGATCGGCGGCCGGGGCGGTGGCATCGGCGGCGGCGCGGGTGGGGTGACGACCGGGCTTGCTGCCGACCATCCGGTCGGTGCGCCTTCGTCGCGCGTCATCGTCCAGTTGTCGGAGGGCGGTGGCGCCGCCGGCAGCACGGTCGGCACGACGTCACTCGGTGTCATCGTCCAATCGCCGTGCGGGATCGCCGCCATGATCTCGGACGCGCGCATCGCAGACTCCGGTTCGGCGGCGGGCACGCGTGGGGCGTCGACGATCATCGCCGGCTCAGCGAGCTTCGGATCGGCGGGATCGATCACCGGCCGCGACGCGGTGGGGGCGTCTTCCGGATCTACCGATGGATCGATCGGCGCCGGAGGTGGGCCGACCGCAGTCCGGGTCTCGCCGCGCTCCGCGTCGGGAATCGGCGACATATCGGTCTGCTCGCCGAGATCGACCTCTACCGGCAACGTCACCGGCGCGGGCGGGCGCGGCACCGGCAAGGGCGCAGGTGGCGTTGGCCGGCGTGGCATCTCTGCTGTTGCGCGCCGAACCGCCGGTCCGGCGGGCTCGGGCCCCGTGCCTCGCGCGGTCGTCACGAGCTCGGGTGGCGTGACGCCGCGGCTCACGATCGGCTGGGTGGAATCATCGCGGCTCACCGAGGCGGCGACGATCGCCGGCTCCTCGGCGGGCTTCGGCAACGGCCCAACCCCGAGCGTCGTGGCGGTTCGCGACATCGAGATCGGCGGCGCGGTGCTCTGCGGCTTCGTTCGGCCACCCATCGCGGGGATCGACGGCACCACGAACTTCTGCTTGGCCGCGGCGGCTGGGTCGGCGATATCGCGCAGCGTCGAGACATCCCCGATCGCGACGCATTCGGCGAGCGCGTTCGCAGCGTCGATTCGCCCGGCC
>CAZDGY010001067.1:0-2407 GCA_964504685.1 uncultured Kofleriaceae bacterium
ATGCTGATGGTGCTCGAGGACGAGCGCGCGCACGCCGCCCAGACGCCGAAGGGCATCGCGGAGCTGATCGACCGGCGCGCGCGGTACGAGGACGACTTGCGCCGCGACGGCAAACTGCGCGACGCCGGCCGGCTGCGACCGAGCCGCGAGGGCAAGCGCGTGCGCACGCAGGGCGTCGAGGACGGGCCGTTCGCGCCGGCGCTCGGCGCGTACTACTGGGTCGAGACCGACAGCCTCGACGACGCGGCCCGGCTCGCCGAGGCGTGTCCGACGCTGCCCTCCGACGAGATCGACGTGCGGCCGCTAATGAAGGGGCAGATTCGCGCCGACAAGGAGGGCAAGCCGGGCAAGATCTTCGCGTGCGCGGTGCTCGGCAACGCGCTGACCGAGGCAGATTGGCTCGCGGCGATGGATCGGATCGATCACGACACCAGCACGCGGTTCCCCGCCGACTCCTCGCTCGGAGGCAACCGCCTCGAGCCGCCGACTACCGGCAAGCGCGTCGCACGGCGCGCGATCTTCGACGGCCCGTTCCTCGAGAGCAAGGAAGTCATCGGCGGTGTGTTCCTCATGCGGATGGCGAGCATCGAGGACGTCGTGGCGTGGGCGCTGAGCTCGGGCTTCCTCGCGAACGGCGCGCTCGAGATCCGCGAGCTATGGCGGACCTGACAGCGATCATCGACGACACGGTGCGCCGCGAGCGAGGACGCATCGTCGGCGGACTCTTGCGCCTGTGTGGGAGCCTCGACGCAGCGGAAGAAGCATTCCAGGAGGCCACGCTCGCTGCGATGCGCGCGTGGCAGGACGAAGTCCCGGCGAACCCGGGCGCGTGGCTGATGACAGCCGCGAAGAACAGCGAGAAGGACGCCCGGCGTCACCACGCGATCGTGGAGGCGAAGGCGCCTCTACTTGCGGAGGACGACATGGACACGCGGGAGACGATCGATACGATCAGCGACGATTACCTGCGGCTCGTGTTCACGTGCTGCCACCCGGCGCTGTCGACAGACAACGCGATCGCGCTGACCTTGAAGGTGGTCGCCGGGTTCTCGACCGAAGACATCGCGCGCGCGTTCGTGTGCGCGGAGGCGACCGTGTCGCAGCGGATCCTGCGCGCGAAGCAGACCGTCGCCGGCATCGCGTACGAGGCGCCCTCGCGCGATGAGCTCGCCGCGCGCGTCGCCGCCGTGCTCGGCGTCCTCTACGCGATGTTCAACGAAGGCCACACCGCGCGCACCGGCGAGCTGATGCGGCTCGACCTTCAGGCGGAGGCGCTGCGAGTCGGGCGCCTGCTGTGCGATCTCGTGCCCGGCGAGCCGGAAGCGTACGGCCTCGTTGCGATGATGGGGTTCTCCGCGGCGCGCGCCCACACGCGGGTCGACGCGGCCGGGGTGCCAATCCTGCTCGACGCGCAGGATCGATCGCTGTGGAACAAGGAGCTCCTGCGCGAAGGCCTGATGGCGCTCGCGCGCGCTCGCTCGCTCGGCGGATGCGGCCTCTACGTGCTGCAGGCAGAGATCTCCGCCGTGCACGTGACGGCGCCGACCTGGGAGAGCACCGAGTGGGCGGCGATCGTGGCGCGCTACGACCAGCTCGCGGCGATCACGGCGTCGCCGATCGTCGCGCTCAATCGCGCGGTCGCGCTCGCGATGCGCGACGACCCCGCCGCGGGCCTGGCCGCACTCTCGGGCCTCGAGCGCGCGCTCGGTGACTACCACCTGTTCTACGCGACCCGTGCCGATCTCCTCGAGCGTGCAGGAAGGGACCCCCGCCCCGACCTGCGCAAGGCGCTCGCGCTGGTCACGAATGACGGGGAGCGTCAGCTACTCGAGCGTCGTCTGCGGCGACGACCAGCCGGTAGCCGTTCCGCACGCTCACGACGATGAGGCGGTCGCGCAGGTCGCGCAACCATGACAGCGTCGTTAACACGCACTGCGCCGGCCCCGTGGCGGCTGCCGCCGCGCTACTACTGCCAGCCATGGCGTTTGACTTCATCATCGCGCTCGACGGTCACGGCCTGAACGGCTTCGAAGGCTTCGCCGGCATCGCCCGGCTCGCGTGCGACCCCGACGCCGATCGCTGGCAGCCCGAGGTGAAGTTCTTCGACGGCGTCGCGGGGGGACACGCGGTGCAACTCTCTCCGCGGGGCACGGTCGGGTTTCTCGGCAACCTGTCGCAGCAGCTGGTGTTCTTCGACCCACTCACCCTCGAGGAACGCGCGCGCTGCTCGACGTTGCGGTTCGGCGCGCCGTCGTGCTTCTACGAGAGCCAGACCCACGTAGCGTGGCTCGACGAATACGCGTTCGTGGCCGCGATCGGCGGCCAGTTCTGGCGGTTCTCGCTCGCCGACCTCGAGCACCCACGCGCGCTCGTGCCGCATGGCGTGACCCTGCCGCACGCGATGAAG
>CAZDGY010001068.1:0-2403 GCA_964504685.1 uncultured Kofleriaceae bacterium
GCGGCGCAACGTAGAGATTCCACCCCGCACTGTCGACTGGTGTTCACGTTACGTCGTAAGACCTCGCCGTAACCCGTCCTGACGTGACGCGCGATCCGTGGTGCTGTCCGCGGCCCGATGATCGCCGATGCAGAATCGCGAGAGCTGCGGCGACGGGTCGGCCGGCTGCGGCGCGATCGACCGGGATTCCGCTTCTCGCCGGCGTTGCGGGCGGAGATCAGCGCGTGGGTCGCGAAGCAGCGCGAGCACGGCGCTTGGTGGTGCGATCTGTCGCGCGCGATCGGCGTCTCGACGGAGACGCTGAAGCGGTGGTCGGCGCCGCGCGCAGTCGCGGCGGCGGCGATGCTTCCGATCGAAGTGATCGATGCGCCACCGATCGGCACCGTCACGCTGGTCGCACCGGGCGGACTCCGGATCGAAGGCGTCGCGATCGACGCAGCGATCGAGATCTTGCGAGGGCTCGCGTGATCCTCGGGACGAGCCGCGTGGTACGCGTATTCGCGTACCCGGCCGCGGTCGATCTGCGCAAGGGATACGACGGGCTCTACGGCCTGGTGCAGACCGGGCTCAAGCGGGATCCGCTGAGCGGCGAGCTGTTCCTGTTCGTCAATCAGGGCCGCAAGCTGTGCAAGGTGCTGCTGTGGGACGGCACGGGCCTCTGCATCTTTCAGAAGCGGCTCGAGAAGGGCACGTTCGCGAAGCTCTGGCGCGACGACGGCCAGGTCGTGCGGCTCACCGCGAGCGAGCTCGCGCTGTTCATCGAAGGTTGCTTGCTCGTGGGCAAGTACTCGCTCACGCCGATCGCACTCGAGCGGAAAACTGTTGTTTCGGATCGCGAGATATGATCAAAAGAGAAGCGTGGCGATCACCGAGATCGATATCGAGCGCGAGCGAGACATCGAGGAGCTTCGCCGCATCGCGCTCGCGCAGCACGCGCAGATCCACCAGCTGATCGCCAAGCTCAAGCGCAAGTGCGACACGCTGTCGTTCTACACGGGTAACAAGGACGAGCTACAGCAGACGCTCGCGCAGATCGACGGCCTCGTGCAGCAGGCCGACCGCCTCGCCGACCAGGTGAAGAAGCTCGATGCGCCGAGGCCGCCGAAGAAGCTCGCCGAGGGCTCGGGCCCGACGCCGCAGCCGAATCTGCCGCGCGTGACCGAGCGGTTCGAGCTCGACGCGCCCGATCGCATGTGTCCGAGCTGTGGTGGCGAGCTCGTCGAGATGAAGGGCCAGGTCGAGACGTCGGAGATGATCGATGTCGTCGAGGTCAGCTACCGCGTCGTCCAGGTCGAGCAGCAGAAATACGTCTGCGCGTGCGGCGGCTGCGTCGAGACCGCGCCCGGTCCGGATCGCGCTGCACTCGGCAGCCGCTACTCGCTCGCGCTCGCGATCAAGGTCGTGCTCGACAAGTACCTCGATCACATCCCGCTCGAGCGGCAGGCGCGGATCATGGAGCGCCACGGGCTCGTGATCACGTCGCAGACGCTGTGGGATCTCGCCAATGCGATCGCGCACCGTTTGCAGCGCGTCGACGCGGCGCTCTTCGATCACGTGCTCACGCAGCCGGTGATCGGCCTCGATCAGACCGGCTGGCCGCGGCTCGACGGCAGTGGCGCGAAGAAGTGGCAGATGTGGTGTCTGACCGCGCCCGGCGTCGTCGTGCACCGAATCCGCGACGACAAGAGCGCCGCCACCTTCAAAGAGCTGGTCGGCGCTTACCAGGGCACGATCGTCTGCGATGACCTCAGCACGCACGAGGCTGGCGCGCGCGAAGGTCCGGGCATCGTGCTCGCGAATTGCTGGGCCCACGTCTACCGCCGGTTTGAAGAAGCGATGCCCGATCATCCCGAGGCCGAGAAGGCCGTCGCGTCGATCGGTGCGCTCTACGAGATCGATCGCCAGGCCGACGGCGACCTCGTGCGTCTTGCGGAGCTGCGCCGGACCGAATCCGTGCGCGTGCTCGACGAGCTCAAGGAGTGGCTGTCGTCGATGATCACGCTCACGTCGCTGTCGATCGGCAAGGCCGCGGCGTACACGCTCGGCAACTGGCCGAAGCTGACCCGCTTCGTCGACGACGCGCGCATCCCACTCGACAACAACGCCACCGAGCGCGGGATCCGCGGCCCGGTCGTCGGGAGGCGCAACCACTTCGGCTCTAAGTCGCGCCGCGGCACCGAAGTCGCGGCCACGCTCTACACCCTAGTCGAGACCGCGAAGCTCCACGACATCGATCCCGCGCTGTACTTGCACGCGGCGATCTTGGCTGCGGATCGCGGCGAGCTGCTGCTGCCGTGGCAGCTCGTCGCTGCCCGCGACGCGATCCGGTCTGCAGCCGTGTAGCGCCACGGCTACGACGCTTGCAGCGCGGCTGTCACGACGTGGCAGCGCGAGGAGTTACCG
>CAZDGY010001069.1:0-2401 GCA_964504685.1 uncultured Kofleriaceae bacterium
GCTCGGAGACATCGTGCTCGCGGTCGGCAACGGCCTCGGCGTCGGTAAATCGGTGTCGATGGGCATCATCTCGGCCAAGGGCCGCACCCACGTCGGCATCGAGGACTACGAGAACTTTATCCAGACCGACGCTGCGATCAACCAAGGCAACTCGGGCGGCGCGTTGGTCAACTTGAAGGGCGAGCTGATCGGGATTAACACCGCGATCGCGTCGAGGAGCGGTGGCTATAGCGGCGTCGGCTTCGCGATCCCCTCGGACATGGCGCGACCGATCATGGAAGCGCTGATCAAAGACGGCAAGGTCACTCGCGGCTACCTCGGCGTCAACGTCGTCACCGTAACGCCGGAGCTCGCGCGCGAAGCGAAGCTCGGTGCGAGCGCGGGTGTGGCAGTCGCCGGGGTGCAACCGCGCGGTCCAGGCCAGCTCGCCGGTCTCGCCGAGGGCGACGTGATCACGTCGATCGCCGGCGTCGATACCAAGGATGACGGCACCCTGCGCGACACCGTCGCGAAGCAGAAGCCGGGCACCACGGTCGATGTCGCGCTGATCCATCAGAACGGCGCGAAGCAGACGATCAAGGTGCGGCTGGGCGCGCTGCCCGACGAGACCTCGGCGGAGCGCCTCGGCCGGCAGCAGCAAGAGCAGATACAGCAGCAGCAGCACATGCAGCACCGCGTGCTGCCGAACGGCGTCCAGCAGTGGCAGTGGCAATCACCGTAGTTCGCGTTCTGCGCTGACCGCGTTACAGTCGTAGGGCTTGGCCAGGCTGCTTTCGACTCTCCTTGTCGTGTCCGCGTGCACTTCGCCGCGAACGAGTCGCGCGGTGCAGCCGATCACGACCGACGTCAAGCACGCGCGCTACACGACGATCCGCGACGACGCCGCGGTGATGGGCGTCCACAACGCCGCGCTGCTCGCCGGCATCGCGATCAGCGAGACCGGCCTGGCGCATTGCTACTCCGAATCGGCGAGCGCGTGCCCGGGGCCAGCGTCGCCATCGTGCAATGGCGATCCGGTGATCGCGGGCGGCGCGGATGGTCCGTGCGCGGACATGCAAGGCGGTCTCGGCATGTTCCAGTTCGATGCCGGGACCTACGCCGACACGGTCCAGACCTACGGCACCCAAATCCTCACGCTCGATGGCAACACCGAGCAGGCGGTGTGGTTCGTGATCGACAAGGTCGAGATGGACATCTCGGGCGTCACCGACTGGCTCAGCGCCGCGGCGTGGATGGACGGCGTCCCGATGACCGCGGGCGATCCGGTGATGGAGCAATGGGCGAGCCTGCTCGCGTGTCGCTACAACGGGTGCTGTTCGCAGTCGCCGACCTGCGTCACGCGCGGCGACAACTACCGCGACAACGCGATCGCCGCATACAACGAGATGGGCGCGGCGTTCTGGGCGACCGCGAATCGCTGCGCCGCGGTGCCCGATGACGGCGTGATCGACGAGCGCAGCACGTGCTACCTCGCCGCCGGCGATCCGCGCTACTGGCGGCACGAGACCACCGGCTACGGCGGCACGCTCGACTGGACGCTGACCACCGATAACGCCGCGCCCGCGAACTTCGCCGAGTGGATCATCAAGGGCGCCGGCCGCTACCACCTCGAGGTCAACCTCGACGGCGGGACGTTCGGCCAATCGAAGTCGGCGAGCTACATCGTGCATCACGGCGGGATCGATGACGTCGTCGTGATCGATCAGTCGAAGAGCACCGGCTGGACCGCGCTCGGCGACTTCGCGTTCACCGGCAGCGGTGACGAGCACGTACTGCTCGGCGACGACACCGGCGAGGCCGGCTCGACGAACACGAAGCTGATGTTCGATGCGTTGCGCGCGACTGCGCTCGACCCCGTCAGCGGCTCGGACGCGGGCGCCGGCTCGGTCGGGAAAGGCAGCGGCTGCGGATGCGGCGCGACTAGTGGCGGCGATGGAGTCGCGTTCGGCGTGGTGATCGTCGTCGGGTTGCGCCGCCGGCGTCAGACCCGCAGTTGAAGCTGGTCCTATGAGGCCCGATCCGATGTTGCTCGCGGTCGCGATCGCGGCGGCGATCATCGCGCTCGTAATCGCGCGTTGGCTGCGCGGCCTGCGCGGATCGTGGCGGGCAAAGCGACGGGCCAAGCGCGCGCTCGCCGGCGAGGATCGCGCGGCCGACATGCTCGCCCGCGCCGGGTTTCGCGTCATCGCGCGCCAAGCGCGGATCGCGTGGGTGCCGACGGTCGACGGCGAGCCGGTCGCGATGGAGCTGTGCGCGGACTACCTCGTCGAGCAGGGCGACGAACGGCTCGTCGCCGAGGTCAAGACCGGGGCCGAGGCGCCGAGCGTCGAGACCGCCGCGACCCGCCGCCAGCTGCTCGAGTATCGCGTCGCGTTCGCGGTCGACGGCGTGCTGCTCGTCT
>CAZDGY010001070.1:0-2396 GCA_964504685.1 uncultured Kofleriaceae bacterium
AACGCCGTGCCGTCCGAGGTCGTACCCGAGGTGCCCGTGAAGTGCAGCAGCGCGTGGTCGAGGCAGAGGCCGACCGTGTCCGAGGTCTTCGACAGGAGCACGCCGTTCGCGTCCTGCTCGAACCACCACGAGTAGATGCACTGGTCGCCAGCGCCGAAGCTGCCGCGCGCGTCGGTCGCGTTGCAGCGGTGCGGCGAAGCACCGACGTCCTGCGTGGTCGTCGCCGGGCAGTTCGTGCTGCCCTTGTAGCAGTCTTGCGGCGCGCAGATCGCGATGCACACGAAGTCGTTCACGCCCGTCTGGTCATCCTTGATGTACGGGATGTAGCCCTGAGCGCAGCCGTTCTTGTACGCGCCCATGCCGCCCGCCGGTGCGCAGTCCGGCGAGGTGCAGGCCGAGCGATGGACGAGCGTGGTGTTCGGAGCGCCCGCGCAGGTCCACGCGGTCGGCGCACCCGAGCCGCCCGAGAAGCCGGGGTAGCAACCCTCGGCCGCCGCGCAGATCGTGCCGGTCTTGGCCGGGCTCACGCCCGAGCCGTCGAGGAAGTCGTTGTCGGTGAGCGGATCACAGATCGGATCGCACACGCCACCCGCTTCCATGTTCGGCGGGCCAAGGAAGCCGTAGTAGGTCTGGCAAGCGTGGTTGGTGTCGCAAGCCGGCGAGCCGGTCGCCGAGCAGATCTGCTTGCAGACGCCACCGATGCACACGTCACCGGTTTCGCAGTTGTCGTCGCCCGTGGCGTTCGAGCCACCGGTGCCGTACTGACACGCGCCGCCGAGCGCGACCGTGCCGTTCGCGGCGCAGCCGATGTGGCCGATGTCCGGGTTGCCGTTCGAGCCGTCCTGGTCGATGAACCAGGTGCACTTCTGGCCGGGGTCACAGCCCATCTGCGTCAGGACGTTGCACGTCCCGACGGCATCGGGGCCGCCCGTGTCTTGAAACTGGATGTCGGGCTTCGCTTTGCTGTTGCTGCACGCGGCCAGCAGGCCCATGCAGATCGACAGCGCCCCAATGGCTAGCTTCCTCATTAATTGTCTCCTCGAGCTCCGGTGGAAGTTCTGCCGCTGGGAATCGCCCCAAGTGCACGGCGGTTAAAGATGGCGGGACCCTAACGATGTTGCCTCGGGGGGTCAAGTCCATTTCGGGTCTTGATCGTGCCCTTTCCGAGGTCCCGTTATATGACGTCACCGACGGAGAAACCACGATGATCAAGGTCACGCGGAACCGCCGTCGCCTCTAACAAAACCTCGTCAACTGATGCGTGGAGTCGCACGCAGTTTCGGCGCTTTCGAGCGAATGATGAGGGTTAGCACGGTCGAGAACGCGCTGCGCGATCCCGCTCGGCCGTCGCTGACGTAAGATGGCGCGATGTCGGCCGAAGGTGGCATCCGCTTCGGTCAGTACGTCTTGCAGCGGCGGATCGCGCGCGGCGGGATGGCGGAGGTGTTTCTCGCACAGCAGCACGGCCTCGAGGGCTTCGACCGGCGCGTCGCGGTCAAGCGGATCTTGCCGCACCTCGCGGACTCGCCTGACTTCATCAAGATGTTCCTCGGCGAGGCCAAGCTCGCCGCGCAGCTCTCGCACCCGAACGTCGTGCACATCTACGAGTTCGGAAAGGTCGGCGCCGACTACTTCATCGCGATGGAGTACGTCGACGGCGTCAACACCGGACAGCTGTGGAACTACGGCCAGACCGAGCGGCTGCCGGTCGCGCTCGTCGCGCGGCTCGGCGCCGACGCCGCGACCGCGTTGCACTACGCGCACGAGCTGCGCGCGAACGGCAAGCCGCTCGGGCTCGTCCATCGCGACGTGTCGCCGGCGAACTTGATGGTGTCGTTCGACGGCGTCGTCAAGCTGTGCGACTTCGGCATCGCGAAGGCGGCCGCGATCGGCGACCAGCTCACGAACCCGGGCCAGGTCAAAGGCAAGTACGCGTACATGTCGCCCGAGCAGACGATCGGCTCGCCGCTCGACGGCCGCAGCGACGTGTTCTCGCTCGCGATCGTGCTGTGGGAGCTGGTGACCGGCAAGCTGATCGTGCGGCGCACCGATGCGGTCGAGGCGATGCGCGCGATCCGCGACGGCCGACTCGAGTCGATCGCGCGCGCTGCGCCTCACACGCCGCCCGCGCTCGCCGAAGCGATCGAGTGGGCGCTCGAGACGCGGCGCGAAGGGCGAGCGACCGCGATCGACCTCGCGCAGGCGCTCGAGGCGTTCATCAAGTCGGCGCCCGAGATCGCGACGCCGATGCAGCTCGGCGCATGGGTCCGCCAGCGGTTCACCCGCGACGCGACCGGCGAGGTCACGCCCGCGCCCGCGCGCCCGGCGCCGGGCGCCGAGGTCGCGTCGGTGACGCCGGAGACGGACACCGCGGTCACGGTCGCGCTGATCCGGCC
>CAZDGY010001071.1:0-2389 GCA_964504685.1 uncultured Kofleriaceae bacterium
GATCGCTTGTCGCCAAAGACCTGTAACGCCACAACGAGTCGTGGCTTGCAGAGCGATCCTGCTGAGTGCCCTGTTCGCGTGCCACGGGGCGCGTCCGCCACCTGCTGAGATCGCTGCGGGTCTAACCAATCGCGCCGCGGTCGATTGTCCCTTCCAATCCAACGTTGTTGCGCTGCAGAACCTTCCCGTCGCCACGGATGTCGATGACGTCGTCGCGGTGATGTTGCAGCGGTTGAACAACGATCGCGACGTGTTGCCAGGCTGGGATCTGTTACCAAAGCGCGGACCGACCTGGATAATTGACACCGTAACGATCGGCACGGCCGCCGGGCATCTCCATGCTCATGCTCTTCCGCCGCCAGGGACCCGAGCGTTCGAGTTGAAGTCCGGCGCCGAGTTACACGCCGAAGCGGATCGCCGCGACGACCCCGTTCCGTATCTTTTTGTGGACACCATCACCTTCGAAGGAACGTGCGCGATGGTTAGCGTCGGCGTGTCCACCGTTCAGCCGACGCGCGAAGAGAACGGGGCCCTGCTCGGCCGCTGCTTCGACGTCGAGGTCTATCAGAAACGCGAGCAGCGATGGACGTTCGTCCGCGTCAAGTCCACGGCGTGCGGGTAGCTGTCCGCTCGATGACTTAGCCGATCGTCAGGCCCATCTGGGCGCGGATCAACGCTTAACGTACTGGAACGGCGTGAGTCGGTGCTGCTGCGGCAACGTCCTGCCCGAAAGCCGGCTCGTCGTACGGGGGGAATTGCGATGGGACGACCTCGGACCACGGCCCGGCGCCCAGCCACGCCCGCGCGACGTCGGCGCGCTCGCTCGCGATGACGAAGTCGATCACGTCGCCATCGACGATCGTCGTCTTCTCGTCGACCACATGCAGCTTGTCCGAATGTTCGACGAGCACAAGCAAGAGCGCGTCGTTCGGAACGTTCACGAGAGGGAACGCCGTCGCTCCGCCATACCGGCGTCGTGTGATCTCGGTATAGCCGCGCCGCCAACGTGACACCCACGCCGCCATGTCCTCGGGGCGGCCGAAGAGTACGCCGATGCCACGACTTGTCAGCATCTCTGCGTTTACACCCGTGCCTCGCGGATCGATCGCTGCGAGCACGCGCGGGCCGTAGAAGTCCTCGCCGATGCGTTGCGCGAATAGGAGGTTTACGCCCTCGTTGCCGGTCATCGCGATCGCGTGCGAACGCGTGTCGATGCGTGAACGTGCGAGCGTTCGACTCTCGAGACCATTACCGTAGATGACCTTGAGGCCCAACTCTTCCGCGGCGTGGCAATCGTCCGTGTCGTAGTCGATCAGCTCGACGGGTTCGCCTGCTTGCCCGAGGCGCTGCGCGAGGTAGCGAGCGAGGGGATTCGCACCGAGTATGACGTATCCGCGATTCGACGCTCGGCGCAGGCCGAGCAGAGTAGCAAGCGGCCCGGCTGACAGGCCTTGCAGCGTGACGGTCACGGCGATCACGGTGAACACGAGCGCGCGCAGTGCCAAGCCCCCGGGGATGTGCGCGGCGCCGAGTTGCTCGGCGAACAAGCTCGCTACCGCTGCGGCGACGATGCCGCGAGGTGCGATCCAGCTGAGATAGAGCTTCTCCTTCGTGCTAAGGCCTGTGCCAAACGAGCAGATGATCACGCCGATCGGCCGCACGATCAGGCTCAGCGCGCCAACCACGGCAAGCGCCGGCCAGCCGAGCGCGGCGACATCCGCCATACGGACATCCGCGGCGAGAAGTACGAACAACGTGCCGATCAATAAGACCGTGAGCTGTTCCTTGAACTCGACGAGCTCCGACATGCGGTGGATTCGCATGTTGCCGACGATGAGGCCGGCGATCATAGCTGCCGGGATGCCGCTGTCGCTGACGAGCGCGTGGCTGAGCTCGTAGATGGCGACCGCGCCGGCGAGCGCGAAGATGTTTTCTGTTCCACGCGGCATGACGCGGGGGACGCGTAGGAGTGCGGCGATCGCCAGCCCGCCGCTAACACCAATCGCGACGCCGACGCCGAGCCGGCGCAGCACTTCGAGCGCCGCATCGCCTAGCCGGCCCGTCGAAGGCGATAACGCCACTTCGAGCGCCATGATTGCGATCATCGCGCCGATGGCGTCGACGAAGACGCCCTCGGCCTCGAGGATGGTCGCTAGGCTCGGGGCAAGCCGGATGCGGCGTACGAGCGGGCCGACGACCGTCGGGCCCGTGACGATAACGAGCGTGCCGAACAGAATACTCATGCGGATGTCCCACGCCATGATCCAACGGCACGCGAGCGCCCCGCCGATCGCGGTGATGAGGGCGCCGACCAGCACGAGCCGGCGGATCACGACCGCCTGCTTTCGGAGGTTTGCGATCTCTAGACGCATCCCGCCTTCGAACATGA
>CAZDGY010001072.1:0-2388 GCA_964504685.1 uncultured Kofleriaceae bacterium
CACGCGGCGGTGACCAGATCGCCGAACCACTGGTGCGCGGTCTCGTGGCCGAACAAGCTGACGATATCGTGGCGGGCGAGCGCAGACGGGTGCGCCGGATCGGAATCGAAGTCGCGCCAGTCCGCGACGATCATCCCGGCGTTCTCCATCGCCGCGCCGCGCAGCGACGGCACCGAAACGAGATCGAGCTTGTCGTAGGGAAACTTCGTGCCGAACCACGCTTCGAGCGCATCGACGATCTTCGGCATGACCTCGACCATCACCCCGACACGAGCCGCCTCGCCGTGCATCGCATAGACGTGGATCGGCAGCCCGCTCTTCGCGGTGCCGGCGTCGACGACCTCGTACGGGCCGACCGCAAACGCGACGAGATAGCTCGGCAACGGCCGGGTCGGCGCGAACTCGAGGTGGACGTTGCCGTTGCCGAGATCCTTGCGCGACACGACGTGCGTGTTCGAAACCGCGACGAGGTTCGCCGGGACGTCGAGCGCGAGCTGCCACACGGTCTTGCGATCCGGTTCGTCGAAGCACGGAAACACGAGCCGCGCAGCGGTCGACTCGAATTGGGTCGCGACATACGCGTCCTTGCCGATGCTCGAACGAAATGCGCCGACGTAGCCGGGGTCGACGATCGTCCCGTCGTAGGTGATCGCGAGCGTCCAGTGCCCGGCGTCGAGCGGGGTCGCCGGCCGTACCTCGAGCAGCTCGTCGCCGCGCGGGGTCACCGTCGCCGCGATTCGGTCGCGTCCGTTCGAAACGGTCGCGCCTGCGATCGCGAGGTGCTTGCCGTGCAACCAGATCACGGCGGCGCGTTGTGCGAGCTCGCCGGTGATCTCGATGTGGCCGTGAAACGTTGGCGCCGCGGGATCGATCGCGAGCGTCGCGTCGTAGCGAGTCGGAGTGAAGTAGCGCGGCAACCGCAGCGTCGGCATTGCCGCATCCAGCGCAGCCGCCGGCGGGCCGGTAGGCACCGGCCGGGTCGGGGATGGCGAGCCCGCGCATGCGGCCAACGCGCATGCGATCCACAACGAACGAGACATGGCCTACGGTACGCCGCTCGCAATCGCCTTGAGCCGATCTTTGTCGACAATCTCGATCGTGCCGTAGGCGAGCCGTACCAGGCCGCGCGCTTCCAGATCCTTCAGCAACTGGTTCACCGTCTGGCGCGAGCTCGACAACATCGCCGCGAGCTGCTCCTGGCCGAGCTCGACCGTTCGAGCCGAGCGATCGTGGAGCTCGCCGTAGCGTTCGGACAGCAACACGAGCAAGCCGGCGAGGCGCACCGCGAGCGGCTGGACCGCCATCGCTTCCATCGCGACGAACGCGTGGCGCAGCTTCGTCGCGGCGAGTAAGCCGAGGTCGCGCCAGTGCTCCGGCGCTGCCGAGAGGATCGCCTCGAGGGCGGCCTGCGGGACGTGCGCGACGGTCGAATCGTCATCGGCGATCGCGTCGTGAGTGCGCGGCTGGCGATCGAACACCGAGATCTCGCCGAACCACATCGGCGGCTCGACCAACGCGAGCAGCGTTTCCTTGCCGGCTGCGGTGCCCGCGCGAATCCGCACCGCGCCGCTGATCATCGCGTACAGGCCGTCCGGGGCATCGCCGCGCGCGAACAGCCACTGGCCGCGGCCGATGCTGCGCGGGACTGCGGCGGCGAGTAACCGGGCTTGAAACTCGGGAGCGAGCGCCCCGAACCACCTGCCAGTCCTCAGGATTGCGCCGAACCGCTGTTCGCTATCGGGCATAAATCGCCAACTGTCGCGGCGCCGACATTCCGCGATCGACCGCCGCCCCATAGTCATCGCATGAAAACGCTCGGCCAGCAGCTCACGACCTACGCGAGCTACCATCGCGACCGTCGCAACATCGCGACTCACTTCATCGGCATCCCGCTGATCGTGGTCGCCACGCAGGCATTGCTGTCGCGACCGAACGTCGGCGCCATCTCGCCGGCGATCATCGTGTCGGCGTTGTCGGCGGTGTTCTACATCGCGCTCGATCGCCGTTACGGCGCCGCGATGACGATCGTGCTCGCTGCGAGCGCGTGGCTCGGCTCCGCGATCGCTGGGTTATCGACCGGCGCGTGGCTCGCGCTCTCGCTCGGCGGCTTCGGCGTCGGCTGGGCGATCCAGTTCCTCGGCCACGCGTTCGAGGGCAAGAAGCCGGCGTTCGTCGATGACCTCGCCGGCTTACTCGTCGGTCCGTTGTTCCTCGTTGCGGAAGCGAGCTTCGCGCTCGGGTTGTCGCGCGAGCTCCACGCCGAGATCGTGCGCGCCGCCGGTCCGACTCACAGCAGCGTCGCGTACTCCTCGGTCAGCACGTAGCCATCGCCCATGTTCGTCGCGCGCAGCACTGCGTGGTAGTCGGCGAGCTTGTACTCGACCATCG
>CAZDGY010001073.1:0-2387 GCA_964504685.1 uncultured Kofleriaceae bacterium
CGCGAGCGGCGCGGCGATTGAACGCCTTGACGATGGTCAGCCAGATCAAGAACTCGGCGCCGACGCCGAGGTAATCGCCGGTCGCGATCGCGGTCAGCGCGCAATAGACGAGCGCGATGATCGAGCCGATCGTCCACACCCAGGTCCAGCGCTCGAGCCGGATCCGCGGCGGCTCCCACCACCACGACGCCACGAACGCGACCAGGCCGGCGAACGCGATCGGCGACGCGATCGTCCCACCCGCGATCATCGCGAGGTAGGCACAGCCCACCATCAGGTACGTGGTCAGCTTGTGGGCGACGGCGAACTTCATACCTCCACCACCGAGCTCGTGCTCGGCCGGCCGATCACGTCGACGCCGCGCGGGCGGATCAGCACGGTCTCGACGCGCGGCGCGATCGTCGCGAACGGTAGCGCATCGGACACGTAACCGAGCAACGCGAGCGCCTTGCCGATCTTCGCCTCGTGCATCCGGCCGACGCCGGCGGGTACGTGGGTCTCGCGCGCGACGAGCTCGACCGTCCAGCCGGATTCGAGATAGGTCGCGGCGAGGCTCGCGGCGGTAGAGATCGCGCGCTCGACCGCGGTGACCATCGCTTCGTCGGCAGGGGTGAGCGAGCCGATGCCCTCGGACCACGGCCCGATCGCTTCGTCGGTCGAGCCCGCGGCGATCGCGTCGCGCACCGCGAGCGGCAACGCGTTATCGACGACGAGCACGACCAGGCGCGCGAGCTCGTCTTCGTATTCGCGGACGAGCAAGCGACCGGTGCGTGCGCTCGATTTCCAGTGGATGTCGCGGCGGTCGTCGCCCGGGCGGCGCTCGCGCAAGCCGAAGAACTCACCGCGGCGGCCGAGGCGATTCGCGGTCGTCTCGCCATGGACTTGCGCGCGCGATGGCGGTCGCTTCACCGCGATCCGCGCGGGGTAGACGAGGATCTGCAGCTGATCGTCGACGTCTTTGGATTTGCGAAACAGCGCGAACGGAAACTTGGTCGCGAGTCGGTAGCCGGTGATCGCGTAGACGCCGCGCCGGGTGAACGTGTGGCGATACGACGTGCGCTGGTGTTTGCCCTCGGGGATCTTCAAGAAGTAGCAACGCTTGTCGATCGGCACCGCGGGGTTCTGGCCGACCAGGTCTTCGACCTCGATCGAATACGAAGCGCGCACCAGCTTCGTGTTGCGAATCACGACCTCCATCAAGAACGGCTCGTTCGCGAAGATCTTCGCGGGCGGCCGGCGCTCGACGACGAGGCCGCGCAACGTCTGCTCCGACAGGATGCCGCTCGCGATGATGAAGCTGAGCAACCAGCCGAGCAGCAAGTAGAGGAGGTTGTTGCCGGTGTTGATCGCGGCGAACCCGACGCCAACCGATAAGAACACGATGATCCGGCCTTCGCGGGTGAACGTCAGCCGCCGCGGTGGCCGCCAACGACGCCGGAGGCGATTCCACAACGCCATGGTGGCTACGTGGGGACGGCGATGCGGCCGACGATCTCGCCGAGCACGCGCTCGCCATCGGCCCGCGCGCGCGACAGCGAGTCATGCGCCTGCGCGAGCACGACGCGATGGGCAAGGCACGGAATCGCTAAGCCCTTGAGGTCATCGGGGACGACGAAGTCGCGGCCGGCAGCGAGCGCGGTCGCTTGCGCCGCGCGATACCACGCGAGCGCGCCGCGGGTCGACACGCCGATCGCGATCGAGGGATGGCGCCGGGTCTCTTCGACGACCGCCATCGCGTAGTCGAGCAGCGCATCTTCGACGCGAATCGTCTCGACGCCGTCTTGCAGCGCGCGCACCGCGCCGAGATCGACGACCGGCTGCAGCGCGGTGATCGGATCGCCGCCGGCGCGATCGCGGAGCAGCGCTCGCTCGATCTGCTTGCCGGGATAGCCGAGCGAGATCCGCAACAGGAACCGATCCATCTGCGACTCGGGCAGCGGATAGGTGCCGTAGTGCTCGGCCGGGTTCTGCGTCGCGATCACGACGAACGGCTGAGCGAGCGTGTGCGTGGTGTCGTCGATCGTGACGTGGCCTTCGCTCATCGCCTCGAGCAACGCCGATTGCGTGCGCGGCGTCGTGCGGTTGATCTCGTCGGCGAGCACGACGTTCGCGAAGATCGGCCCGCGCTTGAGCTCGAACACCTTGCCCGCTTGGTCGTAGATCGACACGCCGACGATGTCGGACGGCAACAAGTCGCTCGTGAATTGGATGCGACGGAACGCGCCGCCGAGCGCCGCCGCGAGCGCGCGCGCGAGCGTGGTCTTGCCGACGCCGGGGATGTCTTCGATCAACAAGTGCCCGCGCGATAGCAGCGTGACGATCGCAGCGCGAATCGCGTCGGGCTTGCCGCGGATCACGCTGCCGACCGCGTCCTCGAGCTTGCGCAC
>CAZDGY010001074.1:0-2385 GCA_964504685.1 uncultured Kofleriaceae bacterium
GCTGTCGCCCGAGCCGATCCTGCACGCGTTCGCGGTGCGCGAGGTCGGGTCGGCGCCCGATCCGGCTCTGTCGGCCACTAGCGTCGTGACCGGCAGGCCGCTCGATCCGTCGTTGCTCGATACCCTGACGAACGCGCTACGCGATTCGTATTTCGAGCGCGGCTGCCGCAACGCGCGCGCGGCGTGGACGCTCGCGCCGGCCGGCGCCGGACAGGTCGATGCGACAGTCGAGCTCGACCCCGGCCAGCCATTTGTCATCGATGCGATCGAGCTGAAAGGCAATGCACACGCGGACCGCGCCGCGCTCCTCAAGGCGCTCGATAGCAACGTCACCGCCGGCGGCCCGTGGCGCGACGATCACGTCGAACGCGCGAAGCTGCTGGTGTTGGCGTACTACTTCGATCACGGGTTTGTACGGGCGAACGTCGAAACCGCCGAGCCTACCGGACCGCACGGTAAGCTCGTGTTCGACATCACCGAAGGGAGCCAGTACCGGATCGGAGCGATCACGTTCCCCGGCGTGCCGACCGCGGACGCCAAGCGCTACCTCGATCTCGCGGGGCTGCGTCCACGTGACGTGTTCTCGCGCACGGCGGTGATCGACGCGTCGATTCGCGTCCGCGATGCAGCCCACGCCACGAACGCGACGCCGACCACGACCGTCGACGACGCTCATCACGTTATCGATGTCGGCATCGAGCTCGCTCACTAGCGAATCACGTCGACGTCGAGCTCGCTCGTGTAGCCGTTCTGCATCAGCCCGCGTACGATCCCGTGGAGCGCGCCGTTCGGACGCACGTACAGCGTGTACTCGGTCCAAGCCGTCTTGACGCGAGCCACGATCTGGCCCGAGCCGAGCTCGCGCACGACGAGGTCGACCGCGGCGAGCACCGCAAAGTCGCCGATCAGCACGAAGTCGGGCGGGGCGGCCGAGCCGACCGCGCTGACCGGCACGATCCATACGGACTTTGCGCTCGTCACGTCGATCGCCGCGAGGAAGCTCTGCTCGTCGGGTTCGTTGGTGACCGCGAGCGCGATCACGAGCTGGCCGATGCGATGGGCATCGATGATAGCGATCGCATCTCCGTTCGGTGAATGCGCGGTCGGGTTAGAGCGAAAGCCGGCGAAATCGAGCCCGACTTCGGGATGGTGGTCGCGATCGACGAGCACCACGATGTTCCCCGCGATTGCGAGCGAGCGACCGTCGGGCTCGGTGTGAAATCGCCAGAAGTCTTCGCTGCCGAGCTGACTCGGCATCCATGTGGGAAGGTTCGGCGGTTCGCCGGTCAACGTATGGCCGAAGTAGTACGGGCGTTCACGCCGAACGACGAGCCGCGGGGGCTTGCCGGCGGGCACCGGCGCGATCGCGGTCGGGCCGCGGACGACGGGACGGAGCGCGAGCTGCGCGAACGAGGTCGGCTTTGCGGTCGGCGCGTCGGTGGCCGGCCGCGTGGCTGTCGCAGGCGAGATCGGAGCCGGTGCTAACCGCTCGTCCACGGGTGCGCACGCGGGCAGCGCGAGCAGCGCAACTATCGTGAATCGCACCTCTCGAGGGTAGCGCAGACAAACCTGACAATAGGCTGACAATCGCAATCCGTATGCTCTAGTTATGAGCTCACCGCTCGCGATCGCTCGACCGTTCTCGTTCGACCACAGCTTGCAGTTCATCCGGAGATTTCCGCCGTGCGCGGATGAAGTGATCGTGGAGCCCGATCGGGTGACCGCGGCGATTTCGATCGACGGCCAAGCCCACGCGTTCACGGTGCGCTCCGCCGGAGACTCGCTGGTGGTCGACATCGACGCGAAGAGATCGCGAGCAGTCGGGGCCGAGCTCGTTCGCCGTGCGGCGGCGTTCCTCGGCGTCGCCGATGACCTGGGGCCGTTCTACGCCGCGGCGGCCGGCGATCCTGCGATGACCGATGCGGTCCGCGCGCTGTACGGCCTCCATCAGGTTCGATTCCAGGGACTCGAGGAGGTCGCGGTGTACTGCGTGATGATGCAGCGGACGCCGATCGCGCGCGCGGCTGGCTTGAAGCGACGGTTTCTCGACCGATTCGGCCACGCCGTGACGATCGGCGAGCGCACGTTGCGCGCGATGCCAACCCTCGACGAGCTCGCGGCGCTCGAGCCGGCGGCGATCGCGGATGCGATCGGTCATCGCAGCAAGGCCGAGCGGATCGTGGCGGTCGTGCGCGGTGTCGCCGAGCTCGGCGAGAGGTTTCTGTCGACCGCGCCTTACGCCGACGCGAAGACCGCGCTGCTCGCGGTGCCAGGAATCGGCCCGTTCTCGGCCGCGGCGATCCTTCTGCGCGGGCTCGGTCGGGTCGACGAGCTACCATCGTTAGAGATGTTCGAGCGAGAGGGCCGGCGGGTCTACGGCGCATC
>CAZDGY010001075.1:0-2384 GCA_964504685.1 uncultured Kofleriaceae bacterium
ATCGGTTATGAGGCGGCGGATGGGCACTTATCGCCGGCGATCGAGCCGGGCTCGGCCGGCCAGACCTGCAGCGGCGCGGCGAGCGGGTGATGGATCCAGCACGTGCTGAGATCCGCCTCGCGCCCGGCCCAATCTCGCACGCGCACGTCGAGCGTTAGCTGTCCTTCGTACGTTCCTAGTGCCGGGATCGAGCTATCGCCGCGACGGTACAGCGCGATGTCATATGCGCCGTTGTCATCCGCGGCCGGCAACGTCGTCCAGTCGAGGAGCGGAGTCCCATCGGAGCCGCGCAGCCGATACGCCGAGTTGACGGCGTCGAGTTTCGTCGGCTCCTGGACGTTGAACTCGAACGCGAGAGGATTGCGCGACGTCTCCCCGCCGAACATCGGCTCGTTCGCGTCCATCAGGTACGCGTACTTGTACACGTCGGGGCAGGTCGTGGTTCCACCGAGCGAGACGATGGGCCCGGCGTGCGTGTGTTGTGGAACACCCGACGAGAAGTCGATCTGATCGCCGCGTTCGTCGTGGAATGTCGCGCTCGCCAACTGGACCGCGGGCATCGAATCGTCATACGCGAAGGCCTGCGTGAGCTCGTACGTGTGGCCATCCGCGCCGGTGAATCGAAACACCACCGCGGTGTCCGCTGCGTCGAGTGTCCCGCTCGGAAGCGTCAGCGACCACGCCGAACCATTGATCGTGGCGGTCGCGACGACCTGATCAGAAACGAGCGCGACGAGCGAACCGCTGGCGTCGATTTCACCGGTGATCGCCGGACCGCTCTGCGCCGACAGCCAACGCGCACCGTCGTCGTAGAATGCTCCACTGTCGATCGTGATCGCACCGGCGACGCAAAGCTGGGTATCGACCGCGCATGCGTCGCCGGCTGCGCATTCGGCGCTGGTCGAGCACGCAATGTCTTTGACCGGCTTCGTACAAGCGGAAATCGTCGCGATCGCGGCGGTTAGTAGGATCTTGCGCATCGTGTCCTCCATTGGCATGGGCGGTCCTATCGACCGCGCCGCGCCGCGGTTGCGCGCCACCTGAATCGCCGCGTAACTACGCGAAACGTGCTACCTCTCGCCGGCGTGCCGAGCCTACTCACCTCCGACGATCTGTTCCTGTTTAACCAAGGAACGCACTACCGCCTGCACGACAAGCTCGGGGCGCACGTCGTGCCGACCGGCGTGTACTTCGCGGTATGGGCGCCGAGCGCGCGCGCGGTTTCGGTCGTCGGTGATTGGAACGGCTGGCGCGCCGGTGCCGACCCGCTGATCCCGCGGGAGTCGAGCGGGATCTGGGAAGGCGTGATCGCCGGAGTCGCCCACGGCACGCGTTACAAGTTCGCGATCGTCGGGCCCGATGGCCGCACGTTCGACAAAGCCGATCCATTCGCGGCGCGCGCCGAACATCCGCCGGCAACCGCCTCGATCGTCTGGCAAGCGCGACACGAGTGGCGCGACGCCGACTGGATGAAGTCGCGAGGCGCTCGCGCGCAACGTTCAGCGCCGATCAGCATCTACGAAGTCCATCTCGGTTCGTGGCGCCGCGATCACAACGCAGTACTCGGCTATCGCGAGCTCGGGGTGCAACTGGCGGAGCACTGCCGCCAGCTCGGCTTCACGCATGTCGAGCTGATGCCGGTGATGGAGCACCCGTTCTACGGCTCGTGGGGCTATCAAGTCACCGGTTACTTCGCGCCGACGACGCGTTACGGAGCGCCCGACGACTTCATGGCGATGGTCGACGAGCTGCATCGCGCCGGCATCGGCGTGATCCTCGATTGGGTGCCGGCGCACTTTCCGACCGACGCGCACGGCCTCGGGTTGTTCGACGGCACGCATCTGTACGAGCACGCCGATCCGCGCCGCGGGTTTCACCCCGACTGGACGAGCTATATCTTCAACTACGGGCGCCACGAGGTTCGGGCATTTCTGATCTCGTCAGCGATGTCGTGGCTCGACCGCTATCACGTCGACGGCTTGCGCGTAGACGGCGTGGCCTCGATGCTCTATCGCGACTACTCGCGCAAGGCGGGCGAGTGGGTGCCGAACGAAGACGGGAGCAATCACGATCGCGAAGCGATCTCGTTCTTGCAGCAATTCAATCGCGCGATCTACGCGGCGCATCCAGACGTCCAGACGATCGCGGAAGAGTCGACCGCTTGGCACGGGGTGTCGCGTCCTCCCGAGCACGGCGGCTTGGGCTTTGGCTACAAATGGGACCTCGGCTGGATGCACGACACGCTCAAGTTCTTCGAGCACGAGCCCGTCCATCGCAAGTGGCATCACGACGAGCTGACGTTTCGCGCGATCTACCAAAACAGCGAGAACTACGTGCTGCCGCTGTCGCACGACGAGGTGGTCCACGGCAAAGGCTCGCTGATC
>CAZDGY010001076.1:0-2371 GCA_964504685.1 uncultured Kofleriaceae bacterium
GAGCGTGGTCGCGTCGATCCTCTTCTTGCCGAACAGCTTGCCGAGGCGCGCTACGAACCCACCGCGGGTCTTCGCGAGGCCGGCTTGGTACGCCGCGGCGGCTTCGGGATCGGCCTCGTCGTCCTCGGCCTCTGGCTCGGGCTCGGGTTTGGGCTTCTTGGGCTTTTCGACCTTTTCGGTCTCGGGTTTGCCCGGGCGAGGGCGCTTGCGCTCGCGCCGTGGTTTGGCGACTTGTTGCTCGGGCTCGACGCCGAGTCGCTCGCGAATGCTGTCCGGCGCTCGCTCTCGGCTCTTGGCCGATGCGCGACGCAACACGAACATGATCAGCGCGAGGCCGACGATCGCGCCGGCGAGCTCGATCAGCTCTGTCTGCATCGCCCGGACGTATACCGCAACCTTCTAAGCGCGGCCTGTCGCTCGTTCCGCAATCGCGCGATCGACGCGCGCGGAAGCCTGCGCGAGCGCGGTCTCTTCGGACAGCCGCGACGAGAAGTAGACCTCTTCGACGAAGTCGGTCAGCTCGGCGAGCGCGGGGCTCGGCCGGCGCGTCCGCACGTGGTCGACGATCTGGCGCGGTGACCACACGCCCCACAGCCGCGGCTCGGGCAGCACCGGCTCGGCGGCGCGGCGATACAACTGGAATACGCGCTCGCGGACCGGGACGAGATCGATGCGGACGCCGCGGAGCTCGCCGCGGTGCGGGATGGAGACCGAGAACCGCTCGGTGACGTGACCCGGCGCGGCGACCTCGGTGCGCCACTCGCCCGGTTCGAGCCGCTCGAACGCGAAGCTGCCGTCGGCGGCGGTCCGAGTCTCGCGCTCGAGCGCGCCGAATATCAAACGGACCACCGCCTCGCCGACGGGGCGGCCGCGCACCGTGTCGCGCACCGCGCCGGAGAACCCGTCGTCGGCGGCGCGGCGCAGCGTCGACATCATGCTCGGCTTCGCGATCACCATGCCGCCGTCGCGCGCGACCACCGGCTCGGCGACCTCGGTCGCTTCGGCCAGCGGCGCGGGCCGACGAAACCGTTGCCACGGCTTACTGCGCGCCGCGAAGAACCCGCCGGCAGCGAGCGCGGTGACGAGGAACGCGCCCATCGTGTACGACACCGGCACCGGCTCCGGTCTGTTGACGGTTACCGTCTCGGGTGGCGATTTGCTCGACGTGAGGAACGGCTTGCCGGGATCGCTTGCGACCTGCAGGGTGAACGGCTTGGGCAGATCGGGCTGGTCTTGCGCGAGCACCGAGCCCTCGACCGTGAACTTGTAATGGCCGTCGTCACCGGCTTGACCTTGGGCGAGCCGGCGTTCGTTCGCGCTGAGCGTGACCGCTGCGAGCGGGACCGGTGCGCCATCTTCGTCGGTGACTTCGCCGGTCACCGCGAGATCGTCCTCGAAGGGCAACGAGGTCGTGCCGAGCGTCATCGTCGTGCGGGTCGTCGCGGACAGCTCGAACGTCGTCTCGGCGCTCGCCGCTTGGTGCGCGAGATCGCCGGCAAACGCGGCGCGCAGCTGTTTGGGGCCGGGGCCGCCGGCTCGCTTGCGGCTGATCACGATCGGCTCGTTCGAGGTCGCCTGCGGCAGCTCGACGCGCTTGTCGCTGCCGGGCGTGCTGATCGACAGCGCGATCGGAAGCGCGATCGGCTGGCTGTCGACGTACGCGCGGACGATCAGCTTGACCCCGCGCTGATCGTCATCGACCTTGCGGACGTCGAGCACGACCGGGGCCTTCGACGGGTCGAGGGTCACGGTCGTCGGCGCCGATGGATCGAGCGCGCCGCCACCCGAGAACGTCAGCGCGATCTTCTGTGGGCCATCGTCGACGTCGATCTGAGCGGTGAACGTGCCATCGAGCTCGGTGTAGCCGCGAGCGGACTCGGATCCGACCTTGATCATCACGACTTGACCGGCGATCCCCTCGCCGGTGAGCTTGTCGGTGAGCCGGCCTCGGACCTCGGCGCGGCCGGGCGCGTCGAGGCGGAACGCGGTCAGCGCGACCTGGGTCTGGGCCTTGATATCGACCTGCGGCGCGGCGACGGCCACCGCCGTACACAGCGCGATCGCGATGCCAGCTACCCAGCGCACCCCGACGTGATAGCACGTCAGTGTCATAGGGTTGGTGCACCCTGCCGCGGCTAGTCAGCGGAGTGCCATGCGGATCAAGCGCGTCGAAATTATCGGCTTCAAGTCGTTCAGCGATCGGGCAGTTGTCCAGATCGGTGAATCGATCACGGGTGTAGTCGGCCCAAACGGCTGCGGTAAGTCGAACATCGTGGATGCGATCCGCTGGTGCATGGGCGAGCAAAGCGCCAAGCACCTGCGCGGCAAGGCGATGGAAGACGTCATCTTCGCCGGCTCGGAGTCGCGCGGC
>CAZDGY010001077.1:0-2366 GCA_964504685.1 uncultured Kofleriaceae bacterium
GGTCGGTCATGCGCCGTTCGATGATCGCGGTGGCGATTCTGTTGCGACTCAGCTCGCGATGGGCTCGATCTTGACGTCGACTGTCGTCATCAGCTTCGTGATCGGGCATTTGTCCGCCACGCGTTGCAACGCTGCACGTTGGTCGTCGGTCAGCGGGCCGATGAATGCGATCGCGACTCGCAGCGTATAGCTGCCCTGCTTCTCTTGGGAATCGTCGCGCTCGACGCGGCATTCGATGCGCTCGAGGGGAATCGCGTGACGCTTCGCATACCACATCGCGGTCACCGCCTTGCACGAGGCGAGTGCTGCGTCGAAATAGTCGTGCGGCCCGGGCGCGCTGTCGCTGCCGCCATCTTCGGTGCCGATGTCGGTCACGAACGAGTGCGTGCGGGTCGTGAGCGTGTGGGGATAGTCGCCGGGGCGAATCGTGCTGCACGTGATCACGTTCATCACGGCGAAGCTAGCGCGATCTAGGTCAGCACCGACAGCCCGAGATCGATCTGGCTGCCGATCAAATCCAACAACGACGCCGTGCCCGGATCGCTCGCTGGCAGCAACTGGCCGAGTCGCACGCGCGTCTCCGCGAGCACCTGCCGCTTCGCGTCTTCGAGCCAACGCCACACCGTGACGCGGTGTACGGCGTACGTACTCGCGATCGCGTCGATCGCTGCGCCTTCGACAAAGCACATCCGCAGGATCGTGCGATGACGCGGTGTGAGTTGCTGACACGCTTCGCGCCACGCCGTGCGAAAGGCGTCTGCGTAACGAGCGCGCACTGCGTCGAGCTCGGCGTGCCCGGTCGGCAGCTCGGCGATCACGTCCGGCCAATCGACCGCGATCTCCTTCGCGTTACGCGTGCCGCGCATCACGTACAGTGCCATGCGTACCGCGCAAGTTCCGACCCAGGCCCGCAAGCTCGCGCGTCCGTCGTAGCGAGCGATTCGCGGTGGCATCGCGCCGTCGGCTACGAGCAAGTGGATGCGGATCCGCTGCAGCGTCTCCGACACCAGCTCGCCGCTGTGGTCGTAGCGACGGATCGCGCGCGCGGCGTCGGTGAGCACGGCGGAGTCGAACAGCTGCAGTGCGACCGAATCGCCGAGCGCACAGCCGAGCGCGAGATACAGATCGCTCGCGTGCGTGATCGACGGTGGCGGGTCGAGCGCGCTCAGCAGCGGTCGCGCGGCGTTCTTGTCGACAAATAGTTTCGGCCACGCGAGCGGTCCGCGATGCCAAATTTCGTCGACCACCCGGTCGAATTCGACCACGCCTCGATCCTAGTCCGGGCTAGTTTGCGCCGCAACGTGGTGGCCGCGCTCGCATGCCCGAACGACGACGAGCTGACGCAGTTCGTCCGGATGCAGTTACCAGAACCCGCGAGCGATCGGATCCGCGATCACCTCGATGTCTGCGACCCGTGTCGGCTCGGCATCGTCGTCGGCCTGTCGCGGCGCCAGACCGAGCCGACCTCTCACTTCGACCGCGAGCTCGCGATCGGAATGCGGCTCGGCCACTTCGAGATCGTGCGCAAGCTCGGCGCCGGCGGAATGGGCGTGGTCTACGAAGCGATCGACGAACGCCTCGGGCGCGCGGTCGCGCTCAAGCTGGTCCACGGCCGGAGCGTCGATGGCGACGCGCAGCTCCTCGCCGAGGCGCGCGCGATGGCGAAGATCCGTCACGCTGCGGTGCTCACCGTCTACGAAGCAGGCGAGCACGATGGCGCGGTCTACCTCGCGACCGAGCTGATCCGCGGTACGACGTTGCGCGACTACGTCGAGCGTGCGAAGCCGGGTCGCGCCGAGCTCCTCGCGTTGTATCGCCGCGCCGCCGAAGGCCTCGCCGCCGCGCACGCTCATGGGCTCGTTCATCGCGACTTCAAACCCGACAACGTGCTGGTCGAAGGTGAGCCTGCCGAACGCGTGCTGGTCGCCGATTTCGGCCTGGCGACCGCGGTGCGTGCTGCCGGCGAGCCAGGCTCGACACCGGCGGGGACGCCCGCGTACATGGCGCCCGAGCAGATGAACGGCGAGCCGCTCGACGCGCGCGTCGACGTGTTCGCGTTCTGCGTCTCGCTGTGGGAAGCGCTGACCGGGGCGCGGCCCTATCCCGGCGTCACGCTCGATCAGCTGCGCGTAGCGATGGCGGATCCGCCACGGACGCCGCACGGTGTCGCGAAACATCTCGCGGCGCTGCTCGTGCGCGGCGTCTGTCCCGCGCGAGATCACCGGCCGACGCTCGACGAGCTGCTCGCGGCGCTCGCCCCGCCGCGTCGCCCGCATCGGCTCGCCGCCGCCGCCGCGATCGCCGCAGTCGCGGTGGCAGGAGTCGCGACGCTCGCAGTGGCCAGTCGGCCACGCGGCGAAGACCTC
>CAZDGY010001078.1:0-2361 GCA_964504685.1 uncultured Kofleriaceae bacterium
CGGCGGTCCGGGACCTGATCGACGGACAACGCGTGCGAGTGGTCGGCACCGTGGTGTCGAACGACGAATTCATCAAGGCCCCCTATACGGGCAGGCTCTGCCTCGCGTTCCGAGCGCGCACGCACGCCAGTCCGCTGAGCATGCACGATCTTTCGTTCTCGCTGCCTCACGACTCGAAGCCGAGCCAGCGCGCGATCGCGTTTCGCGTGAGGGATGACTCCGGCGACGTCGAGATCGACGTCGAGCACATCGCGCTCGAGCTCGACGAGCACTTGATCGACGTCGAAGAAGCCGGCAAGCACGTCATCGTGATGCAGAACGCGACGATCAAATACTGGCAGGCCACGCTGACCGAGCACCAGCGCGTCGCGGTCATCGGCGTCGTTCGCAGGTCTGCGGCAGGTGCGCCTAGGCTCACCGGTACCGCGGCCGAGCCGATGATCATCACGACCAACGATGCCGCCCTCGCGCCTTAACGCGCCTTAACGCGCCTTAACGCCGCGCGCGTTTCCACACACGGCCGGCAAGCTCCGCGGCATCGTACAAACCGGCGCGCGCGACCTCGAACGATCGGCGCGCGAACGTCGGCGGGTCGAGCAGGCCGGCTGCCGCGGCTTTCGCGCGGAACGCCGAGACGTCGTAGTCGACGCGCATGAAGTCGACGCGGCGGCGCTCGCTATCGTAGATCGCGCAGGCGGCGCGCCAATCGCCATCGCGCGGTTGGCCGACGCTGCCCGGATTGATGAGGTAGACGACGCCGGGCTCGAGCTCGACGCTCTCCGGGTTGCGCAGCGTCTCGACTCCGGTGGCGCGCAACGCATGCGCGACTCCGCGATGCGTGTGGCCGAAGAAGCACACCCGCGCACCTCCTGCTGCGGCGAGGCTCGCGAGCCGCTCGAGGTTTGCGGTGATGCGCTCCGGCGTCGTGATGTGAAAGCGATCGTTCGGCTCGGGCACGAGCGCGCCGTGCACCATCATCGCGGTCGCATCGAGCGGCCCGGTGACGTCGAGTCCGCGCAGATACGTTGCGTGGTCCGCGGCGAGCCGCTCGGCGGTCCATTGCACGGCCCGGCGCGCGACGAAGCCGAACTCCGACGTGCCGATCGTGCCGAGCGTCGCGCGATCGTGGTTGCCGGCGATGACGTGCGTGCAGCGATCGCGAACGATCTGAACGCACTCGTTAGGACTCGCGTGATAACCGACGACGTCGCCGAGGCAAGCGATCCGATCGACGCCGGCGGCAGTGAGCTGTGCGAGCACGGCCTCGACCGCCTCGACGTTCGCATGCAGGTCCGAAATCAGCCCGTACTTCACGACCGCGCGCCCGTGAGTCGTTTGCGCAGTGCTCGTCCGTACTCGAGCAGCGACGTCGCCCACGGCATCGGATCTCGCCACGAGAACACGTCGTAGATCTTTCGGCCTCGGAGCGACGCGAGCCACGACAGCCAGCTCAGCTCGCCGCTCGGCCGATAGCTGCGCAGGAATGACCGCAGGTCATCCGTGAACGACAGCCAGCGAATATCGGTGGCGTAGTCGGTCGGCGCGGTGAACGGCGCGCCGGTGAGCTCGGCGTACGCGAGCTGCGGCAGGTTGATCCCCGCCGCCGCACCTAAGTAGTGCCACAGGTTGAATCGCGCGTTGACTTCGAGCACGTAGAGCTCGCGGGTGTCGGCGTGCATCTTCATGTCGATCTTGAGCGGCCCGGTGAGCCCGAGCTTTGCCACGACCGCGTTGCCGATCGCGACGACCCGCGGTTCCTTGACCAGCTCGAGGTACGTGCTGATGCCGGCTTCGCGTGGGAACGTACGAATCTTCTTGCCGACGAAATGGGCGAGCGCTGTCCCGCTGCCGTCGACATACGCGTGAAAGCTGTAGATCAGATCCTCGCCGCCAGGGATGTACTGCTGGATCACGAAGTCTTCGGTGTGTTGCGACACCTCGGCGTAACGCGCGCGCAGCTCGTCGGCAGTGTTCGCGATCAGCGCCTTGCGCGGCCCGGTCGTGTGCAGCGCGACGTGCTTGAACCAGCCGATGTGCACGTTCGGCTTGATCACGCATGGCACCGGCACGCGCGCGAGCACCTCGTCGACACCTGTGACATCGCGCGAACATGCGGTCGCAGGCACCGGCAAGCCCGCCGCACTCGCTCGCGCCGCGAACCCGCGTTTGTCGACCATCGCTTCGATGACGTCGGCCGACGGCATGCGGAAGCGATACGACTGGCGCAGGCGCTCGCGATGGCGCGACACGAACAGCAGCTGCTCGTCACTCCCGTAGAACAGCACCGGCTTGTCCGGCGAATCGCCCGCGATGCGCTCGAGATCGGCGAGCGCACGCTCGGTGTCGGCGTACGGGGCGATC
>CAZDGY010001079.1:0-2359 GCA_964504685.1 uncultured Kofleriaceae bacterium
GGGCAAGTTCCGCGCGGATCTCTACTTCCGGCTCGCGGTCGTACCGCTCCACCTGCCGTCGTTGCGCGATCGCGGCAACGATCTCGATCTGATCGCCGACCTGTGCGTCGCGCGGGCGAAGGTGCGGATGGGTCGCGCGATCGAAGGTCTCGACGCGTCGGCGCGCGCCGCGCTGCACGCGTATCACTGGCCGGGTAACATTCGCGAGCTGTCGCACCTGATCGAGCGCGCGGTGCTGCTCGCTCGGCGCGGCAAGCTCGGCGAAGCGGACCTCGGCATCCCGGGCGCGCGTCGGCTCGCGCGAGGCAGCGTCATCGAAGTGCTGCCGCTGCCGCCGACCGCCGAGCTCGCCGCGTCGGATGCAGCGTCTCTCGATCTGCGTACCGCGCTGGAAGGTCTCGAGCGTCAGCTGATCGATCGCGCGCTCGCGAAGGCGAACGGCAATCGCACCGAGGCTGCGGCGCTGCTCGGCCTCAACCGGACCACGTTGGTCGAGAAGCTGCGCAAGTACGCGACCTGAGCGCTCTACTTGAACTCTTGCGGATCGATGCCGTGACGCTGCAACAAGCGGCGGAAGTTCGTACGATCGAGCCCGGATAGCCGGGCGGCCTCGGACACCGAGCCGTGCGCGCGCTGCATCACGCGCTGCAAGTACGCGCGTTCGAACGCGGTGCTCGCGAGTCGCTTCGCTTCAGTGAGCGGCTTCATCTCTTCTTTGTCGTCGAGCGACGGCAACGGAATCGGCGACGAGCCGCGCGCGCGGCCGATGACGTGCTGGGGCAGCGACTCCCGGCCGATGACGTCGCCCTGGCGCAGCGCGATCGAGTGCATCAGCGCGTTCTCGAGCTCGCGCACGTTGCCTGGCCAGTTGTACGCGGAGATCGCTTCGAGTGCGTCTGGTGACAGCGTAGGCGGCGTAGAGCCACCGTGCTTGCGCAAGAAGTGAGCGGCGAGCACCGGCAGATCATCGAGCCGCTCGCGCAGCGGCGGGATCGCGAGCACGACGACGTTGAGTCGATAGAACAAGTCTTTGCGAAACTTCTCGCGCTCGACCGCAGTCTCGAGGTTGACGTGAGTTGCGGCGATGACGCGGACATCGACCGCGCGCACGCCACTGCCACCGACAGGTCGCACCTCGCTCTCCTGGAGCACGCGGAGCAGACGCGCTTGCACCGCGATCGGCATGTCGCCGATCTCGTCGAGGAATAGCGTGCCGCCGTGCGCTTCGACGAACACGCCAGGGCGATCGGTGGTCGCGCCGGTAAATGAGCCCTTGGCGTGTCCGAACAATTCGCTGTCGATCAGCGACTCCGGAATCGAGCCGCAGTTGAGCGCGACGAACGGCTTGTCGCGTCGGCCACCGCGTTCGTGGAGCTCGCGCGCTACCAGCTCTTTGCCGGTACCGCTCTCGCCTTGGATCAGCACCGACACGTTCTGATCCGCGAGTCGAGCGAGCGAGGCGCGGACTCTGCGCATGCCG
Source organism: uncultured Kofleriaceae bacterium (assembly GCA_964504685.1). Lineage (GTDB taxonomy): Bacteria > Myxococcota_A > Polyangia > Haliangiales > Haliangiaceae > JABFXX01. The sequence goes on from CAZDGY010001079.1 coordinate 1,481, forward strand.
GCGGACGTGCCGATCATGATCGAGTCCGAGGAGTCACCGAACATGTGGTGCGTGCTGACCAGCTGTCGGCGCAGGCGCGAGAACCGCGCAGCCGAGTGCACGGTCGTGATCAACTCGACCGGCCGAAACGGCTTGGTCAGGTAGTGAAACGCGCCAGCGCGCATGCTGACCGCGGCGGTCGCGGCGCTGTCGTCGCCCGACAGCATGATTACCGACGACAACGCACCGGTTTCGCGAAACCGATGCAGGAGATCCATGCCCGAGATATCGGGTAGCCCGACGTCGAGTACGACGACGTCCCATGGCGAGTACCCCGCGTCGAGCTTCGCGACGATAGCGGCACCTTCGATCGACGTTTCGACTTCCATGCCCTCTGCGGACATTCGGCGGTTGATCGCCTTGGCGACTTCGACGTCGTCCTCGACCACGAGCAACTTGACGGACCCCGTCCCCGCCGCCGGATCTACCACTGTCATGTTTCCTCGGGGAGGCGAGCTAGCTGCGGCCGGGCAGTCTCACGTGGAACGTGGGGCCTTCAGGCTGCGACTTGTACTCGATGGACCCGCCGTGAGCTTCGCACGCGAGGCGACAGAAGTACAAGCCGATGCCACGCTTGCCATTTTTGCCCTTGGCGTACTTCGCAAACAGGTTGTTCTCGAGGTCGGGCGGCACGAGCGGACCGGTGTTGTGGACGACGATTTCGACGCTTTCGGGGTCGTGGTCGTACAGCCGGCGCGCCGATAACCGGATCTCGCCGTTCGCGTTGCAATAGCGCGCGGCGTTGCCGACCAGGTTGTGCAGGACGCGCTCGATCAGCGCGACGTCGAGGTGGCCGTTCAGCTTTGGATCGCAGTCGACGTTGCACTTGATGTTGCGCCC
>CAZDGY010001080.1:0-2356 GCA_964504685.1 uncultured Kofleriaceae bacterium
CGGCGGCGACCGCCGAGCGTGTCCGCTCGATCAGTTGCTCGCGTGCGCTCGCGAGCGTGCGAGCGACGGTCGCGCGATGCACAGCGTAGGTCGTCGCGATCTGATCGAGGGTCAACCGGTCGACGTACGCATGGCGCAAGAACGTGCGTTGCCGCGGCGCGAGCGTCGCGACCGCATCGGCGAATGCGCGCTTCACCGCGCTGCCCATCTGCTCGCGCATCTTCGAGTTGCGCGGATCGCCTGGCGCCGCGAGCCCGAGCAGCTCGCCTTCGTCGAGCTCTTCTTCGTAGCGCAAGCTGCGATCGCTTCGCGCGGCGTCGACGAAGGCGCGGGCGGCAGCGACTCGCAGCCAGTTCTGCAAGAATCCGAAGCCGGAGTACTCGCGAATCCGCGGTCGTGCGCCGACGAACAGCTTGATCCGCAGCCGCTGGCGCAGCTCGGACGGCGGAAGGCGATGGAACCGAGCGACCAACCGGTTGATGTCTTCGGCGAAGGCTTGCTCGAACGCGATGATCGCGGCCTGGTCGCCGCGGCCGGACCACCACGCAAGGTAGAGGTCGTCGAGCCGAAGCCGGGGCAGGGCGCTCGCCAGATCCGGCTGGCCGCTGAGGCTCGCCGTGAGGTGATCGACGAAACCGGCGTCAGGCTCCGGAGCGTGCGGCCACCGGCTGTGGACGGTCGCGAGCGCGGTCGCGAGCTGAGCGCCGAGCCCGGCCGCGGTGACTTGTTGCCGCGTCTTCGGCTCGAGTCGCGCCAAGACGTCGCGCATGATCGCGCCGGAATCCACCCATGGATTCTGCCACGGAACGACACGCACGATCGGAGCGACGCGGTCGCGCACGACGACGCGTAGACCGTCGCGGCAAATGATGCAGACCGGCAGCCCCACCTCGATCCGGACGAGTGGCGCTCATTGGGAGTCGCAGATCTCGGAATCGCAAAACGGCGTGGGGTACGATGCCGCGCATGCGACTACTACTTGGAACTGTTGTGTTCGCGGCACTGGTGAGCACCGCGGCGGCGCAGCCCGCCGGACCCGACGTCACGTTGACCTGGGACGCCGGCGAGATGTCGAAGGACCTCTCGGTTTGGCACACGGTCATCACGGTGACCGGCGACAAGGTCCACTACGAGCAGACGTACTCGGGACGCAACGCCGGCCAGCCCGACACCAAGCCGAAGCGAGGCGACGCGACCGTCAAGGACGCCGCGAAGCTCAGCGCCGCGCTCGCCGCGCTCGATGCGATGCCGAACACCAAGCCGGCGCCGAGTCGCAACAGCGCCGAACACCGCGAGACCGGTTGCGTCAAGCATGGCGCGAAGGCGCGCTGCGGCTCGCATATCGGCAAGGACGCGCCGAACGCAGACTTCAAGGCGGTGAGCGACGTGCGCGATGCGATCGGCGACGCGAGCCTGACGCCGGGCTAGCCACGCAAGTTGACAAAAGCGACACCGTCCCCAAGAAAGCGCACTGAAAGCGTTGGCTTAGCGGATCGGTCCGCGAGCCCAAGTTGACAAAAGCGACAGCGTCCCTAGCTGACGGGCTTGCGCGCGGGCTGGGTACGGGGCTTCTGCTTCTTCGCGTTGCCGCCGTGGCCCGAGTAGTCGGTCCAGCGATAGCTCGGCTCGCCGGGGGCGCGGAAGTCGACGTGGATGAAGCCGCTGCTCGGGTAGATGCCGATGCCCATGTTGCCAGCGTCGAGTGTCTCGGCGAAGTTGTACATGTCGCGGATCGACACGCCGACGATGTGGATGTCCATCGCGGACGCATGGAAGTGGCGGCTCGAGTCGCGCTCGGCGAACCGGAACCCGGACACCAGGTCGATGCGCTTGTGATCGAAGTGGTCGGAGATTCGCGACAGCTGCTCGTACAGCTCGGGGCGGACCGCGCGGACCTCGCCGGTCTTCACGCAGCGGAACATCTCGTCGAGCTTCGCGAGCGAGGCGTCGTCGAACGTGCCGTCCGGCTTATAGATGTTGACCTTGGTCTCTTCGCCGAGGTTCTCGGCCTTGAGCCAGATGTCACCTGACGGCTTCTCGAGCGGAGCGGTGCGCAGCGTCGTCGATGCCGCGTTGTGACCCTGGAACACGGCGACGCGATGGCACTTCTTGCCCTCGCACTGCTTCATCGTGCCCTTGTCGGTCGGCTTGTGAGCCGCGGCATTCGGCGCGGCGATGGCCGAGCCACCGGCGCACAGTGCAGCCAGGACGAGGAGGGTCAACCGCCGCATTGGACAGGTAGGCTAGGCCGGGAGTGCAGGCGATCTCAACAAATCCAGCCCTGAAAAGCGACGATCACGTGACAGCTGTTCAGGTGATCTCGCGAAAGGTTTGTGCTCCAACTAACGCGGTCGCG
>CAZDGY010001081.1:0-2355 GCA_964504685.1 uncultured Kofleriaceae bacterium
GCGGCCGCGGCGGGCGTGCTGGTCGGCGACATCCTGATCGAGCTCGACGGCGCTGCGATCGAAGATCCGCAGTCGCTGCGCGAGCTGCTCGGCGATCGCGCCGGCAAGAGCGTGAAGCTCGTCGCGCTGCGTGCCGCTCGACGCACCGAGCTCGACGTGACGCTGGGGAGCAAGGCGTGAGTGCGGCGGTGGCGATCGCGTCACCGCCCGACGAAGCCGCGCTGCTCGATGCGTATTCGCGTGCGGTGATCGGCGTCGTCAAGATCGCCGGCCCCGCGGTCGTCAGCATCGAAGCGGGTGGGGCGCGCGGTCGACAACCGGCGGGCGCTGGCTCCGGTTTCGTCGTGACGCCCGATGGTTACGTCATGACGAACAGCCACGTCGTCGCGGGCGGCCGGCAGCTTCGCATTCGCACTCCGGCCGGCGAAGTTGCCGACGCGCAAGTGACCGGCGACGATCCGGCGACTGACCTCGCGGTGGTCAAGGTCGAGACGAGTGCGCTGACTGGTGCGTACCTGGCGGTCGATGGCTCGATCGCGCCGCAGGTCGGCCAGCTCGCGGTGGCGATCGGCAACCCGCTCGGCTTCGAGTCGACGGTATCGACCGGCGTGGTCTCCGCGCTCGGCCGCACGCTGCGCGGGCGAACGAACCGACTGATCGACGGCGTCGTGCAACACACTGCGCCGCTCAATCCAGGCAACTCAGGCGGGCCACTGCTCGACGCGTCCGGTCGCGTGCTCGGGGTCAACACCGCGATCATCGCGCGGTCGCAAGGCATCGGGTTCGCGGTCGCCGTCGAGACCGCGGCGTGGGTGCTCGGTCAGCTGCTGCAGCACGGCAAGGTCAGCCGCGCGTACCTCGGCCTCGGCGCTGCGCGTCGGCCACTCGATCGCCGGCTGGCGTATCACCACGGGCTCGGCGCGGCGGCGGTCGAGGTCCAGAGCGTAGAGCCGAACAGCCCCGCGAAGTGGGCCGGGTTGCGCGACGGCGACCTGATCGTGCGGTTCGACGACACCGCGATCACGAGCGTCGACGAGTTGCACCGCGCGCTTCGCACGTGCAAGCCGGGGGCAGCGATTCGGCTCGCGGTGATCCGCCGCGGAGCGCGAATCGATCTCGACGTGACTCCAGCTTGGGCGTCGTGATCGTGTACGTTGCGCAGCCGTGACTACGAGACCTCCAGCTCAGTCGCGCGTGCTCGACTCGCGCGGCCGCCTGATCATGGAGCGCCGCGGCGTTCGCCGATCGTCGCTCGCGTACGACGCGTATCACTTCACGCGGACCGCAACGTGGTCGCGGATGCTCGGGCTGTTCGCGGCGGTGTTCGTGCTCGCGAACCTCGTGTTCGCGACCGTGCTTTACGTCGGCCACATGTCGGTGACCAACGCGAACGGCTTTCTCGACGACTTCTGGTTCAGCGTCCAGACGATGGGCACGATCGGCTATGGCGTGCTCGCCCCCGACGATTCGCTGTCGAACGCGGTCGTGATGTGCGAGTCGTTCTTCTCGATCATCCTGACCGCGCTCGTCACCGGCGTGATCTTCGCGCGGTTCGCCACGCCATCGGCGCGCGTGCTGTTCTCGAACACGATGATCATCGGCGATCACGATGGTCAGCGCAGTCTGCAATTCCGGATGGCGAACGAGCGAACGACCGCGCTCGTCGAAGCGACCGCGCATCTCTACATGACGCGCGAAGAGACGCTCGCGAACGGTGAGCGGTTCCGCCGGGTCTACGACTTGCCGTTGCGCCGCACGACGTCGCCGGTGTTCGCGCTGTCGTTCCTCGTCATTCACCCGATCGACAAGGCGAGCCCGCTGTATGGCATCACCGCAGTAGGCCTGCGCGAGAGCAACATCAACGTGATCGTCACGCTGACCGCGATCGACGATCAGCTCGCGCAGACCGTCCACGCTCGCTATATGTGGAATTGGAACGAGATCGAGTTCGACCGCCGCTACGTCGACATGATCAAGATCGACGAGAACGGGACGCGTTACCTCGATCTCGAGCCGATCAACGAGACCGAACCGATTGCCGAGAGCGCGCCGACTACGACTTGACCGGGAGATCCGGGCGCAGCTGGATGAACAGCTCGTCGAGTTGCTTCTTCGACACCGGCGTCGGGCACTCGGTCATGAGGTCCGAGCCCTTCTGCGTCTTCGGGAACGCGATCACATCGCGCAGCGATTCGGCGCCACACATCAGCATCGACAACCGATCGATGCCGAACGCGATGCCGCCATGCGGCGGGGGGCCGTACTTGAATGCGTCGAGCAAGAACCCGAACTTCGCGCGGCGCTCTTCTTCGGAGATGCCGAGCGCCTTGAACGCGCGGTCTTGGAGCTCGCTAC
>CAZDGY010001082.1:0-2353 GCA_964504685.1 uncultured Kofleriaceae bacterium
TATTGTGAATCGATCGCGCAGCGATACCGCGGTGACCTCGAGGCTGCCGTCGCCGAACCATGGCGCCCAGATCCAGTGCAGCGTCGGGACCCGGCGCTTGCCCCACAGGTGCATCGCGAACGCTTTGCCGCGCAGCGCGTGTTCGGCACCCTCGATCACCACGGTCGCGGTCGCCTCGGCGTCGTGGGCGATCACGTGCGCGTGAGTCGGCGCAGGCAGCCACGCGGGTAAGTCGCGGCCACTCGGCTCGGTGCCGCCGGTCCAGCTCGCATCCCATCGCAGCCCTTCGACGTTGCCCTGCGCGCCGGTGCGCGCGAACGTGCTGTCGTCGATCTGGATCAGCGCGTTCGGTACCGCGATGTTCATCTGATCGACCGCGGTCCGGCGCTTGGCGGCGCGGCTCGGTGGGGTCGCGTCGGCATCGAACCAGGCGCCCCAGATCGTCGCGCGCGCATCGCCGCGCTTTGGCACGAACAACGTCTGGCGCACCCACAGGGCACGCCGGCGGTTTTCGTCGAGGATGACCGCGAACCAGATCTCGAACCAGGGTTGCTGGCCACGCCACACCGGTCGGTCGAGGTCCCGCGCCATCTCCTCTGATATCGCATGGTTCGCCTGCATCCGATATGGTGTCCACCGGGAAGGCGCTTCGCGGATCTACGGTTCAGCGTGGAGCACATGTCCCTCACCGGAGCCCGGCTAGACGTGGCGACTCGAGCAGATGCTAGGAGCCGGTTGTTGGTGGAGCTCGCGGGCGCTCCCGCACGCCGCGGCTACGCGATCGCGTACGACTTGCTGCGCAACCGGGCCGAGGCCGAAGAGGCGGTGCAAGATGCGCTCGCCCGCGCGTGTGCCTCGATCGGCGATCTGCGCGATCCCGAGGCCGCGCCTGGCTGGTACCTGCGGATCGTCACGACGATCTGCCTGCGCATGCTGCGGCGGCGCAAGCTCAAGCGCGCGTTGCTCGGCTGGTTGCCTGGCAGCGCAGGCGACGGGGAGCGTCCACCGGCCGGCGAGCCCGCCGCGGAAGGCGTGGCCGAGCGCGTCCATGCCGCCGCCGAGCCCGCAGCGAACCATGCGCTCGTCGATCGCGAGCAGCTCGCCGCGATGTTTCAACGTCTCGATCAGCTCTCGGCGCAGCAGCGCGCCGCGCTCGTATTGCGCTACGGCCACGACCTGCCGGTTCCCGAGATCGCCGAGCTGCTCGGCGTCGAGCTCGCCACGGCAAAGACTCACCTCGTGCGCGGGCTCGCCCGCCTGCGCGACCTGATGGAGGAGCACCGATGATGACCACCTGTGATCGAGTCGCCGAACGGATCGCACTTGGCGAGCCTCTCGACGAACATACCGACCACGTCGCGAGCTGTGCGAGTTGCCAACGCCTCGTCGCGTTGCCAGCGCAGCTCGGCGCGACGAAGCACGCGATCGATCCCGGTCTCGGCTTCTCCTCGCGGATGACCGTCGGTGCGCAACAGCGGATCGTGTCGCGTCGTCGGCGTCAGGTCGCGGCCGGAGCGTTCACCGCGCTCGCCGCCTGTGGCGTGTTCGCATTCCTCGCGATGCGCGGACCGGATCGGCCCGACGTCGCGTTGCAGGGAGTGCAACCGAATCCGAATCCGCAGTCGCGGCCCGAAATCGATCCCGATGTCGCGTCGCTCGTTCACATCGCGCGCGCCGAGCACGCCCATGTCTCGGCTCGGTGGGGAGCGATCGAGAAGCCGTTGAAGCCTTACCGCAAGTTGCTCAAAGGAATCACGCCATGACCTCCGCGAAGCTGTTCACGATCGCGATCGCCGGCGGCCTGCTGCTGTCGAGCGCGTTCGGTCTCGCCGACGACAACAAGAAGGCGCCGCCCGCACCGCCAGCACCACCGACGGCACCCGCGCCCGGAGCCATCGTGCCGCCGCTCCCGCCGATGCCGCCGCATCAGGTGGCGCCGATGCCGCCGATGCCGCCGATTCCAGGAGCCGGCTCTGGGTTCTCGGTGCAATTCCACGACGGCAAGGTCGAGATCGCCGGCGTCAAAGGTCTCGTCGACCAGCAACTCGACGATGCGATCGCGAAGGTCGCCGCCGAGAAGAACCTGCCACCCGAGGTGCGCGAGAAGCTGACCAAGCGACTCACCAAGATGCGCGACAAGCTCGGCAAGAAGCTCGACAAGATCAACGTCACCGATATGGAACAGCTCGGCGAAGAGCTCGGCCAGATGGGCGACGAGATCGGCCAGGAGATGGAAGGCTTCTCCGACGAGATGGAGAAGTGGGGCGACCAATACGGCAAGGACTTCGCGAAGAACTTCAAGTTCAAGTGGAACAAGGACCCGCACGGCAAGATCAACGGTCATCTCCACGCG
>CAZDGY010001083.1:0-2347 GCA_964504685.1 uncultured Kofleriaceae bacterium
ATCGTCAGCACCCGCGCGTGCGCGACTTCTTCACCGGGTTCGCGGATCGCCGGCCGAAGTAGCGGCGCGCGACGGGCGCGATGGGTCGCTAGATCGACGAGCTCGGCGTTCAGAGGATTGCCGCTCTCGCCGCGGGTGATGAACACCGCTTCGTCTGGCCCCGGTCGAGGTAGGCGGTCGAGTGCCTCCACCGAGGCGGGCTCGGAAAACACGTCGGCGACCGCGATTCGACCGACGTCGAGCGCGAGCACCACGAGCTTGTGAACGACGGTGGCAGTGAGCGAGTCGCCGACCCGAATCGCGCGGACGTCCGACGCACGCACGACGAGCCGTTTGCCGGCGCGCGCCAGTTGCCCGGCCGATAGGGAGTCGCCGTCGGCAGCGAGCTCGACTCGAGCCCGCGTCTGCCCGGTCGCGGGGTCGAGGACGCGCGCGATCAGGGGCTCGCGCCGTGGCGTTTCAGAGTACTCGAGCGAGGTGTGCGCGCCGCTCACGATGACGATGCCGATGCCGTCGACGTAGTCGGCGAGCGCGAAACCGCTGCGCGCGGAATGCTGCCACCGCACCGCGCCGGAATCATCGAGCACGAGCTCGCCATCGTCGCCGACGATCGCGGTCAGCCGGCCCGCGCGGAGCAAGCGCGCTGCGCCGCGGATCGCCGGCAAGCTCGAACGCCACGCGAGGCTGCCGTCGCCGCGAATTCCGATCGCCGTGTCGTCGGAGCCGAGAGCGACGACGAGGTCGGGACCGGCGACGACCGCGGTCGCGATCGCGAGCTCACGACTCCATCGCACGACCGTGCCATCCGCCGACAGCCGCGCCACCGTTCGGTCGAACCGGACCAGCCAGTCGCCATCGGGCAACGCGAGCGCCATCATGATGCGCCCCGACGATGTCGCCAACAACGAGGTCACGACGTCGCGACAATCGAACGCGACTACCCGCAGCTCGCCATCGGTCGCGTACTGCGCTTCGAGTCGGCCCGCGGTCGCGCTCGTGATGTGCGCTCCACCACACGCCGACAGGGCCGCGACGATCGCAAGGCGAGCGAGCATACGATAGGAACGCACCAGCTCGCCCGACGTTGCATTTCACATGTGGCGGCCACGTAACATCGCACCTCGGGTCAGCGCGTAAACGCGCCGGTCGTCAAAACAATCGGCCCTGCGGACCCGCACCGCCGGTCGGCGCCTTCGCGGGCGCGACGAGTCCCATGTGAGAAAACCCGGCAGCCGTTGCGACCCGTCCGCGCGGCGTGCGCGCGATCAACCCGACCTGGAGCAGGAACGGCTCGACCACCTCTTCGAGGGTCCCCCGCTCTTCGGACAGCGACGCGGCGACCGCCTCGATGCCGACCGGGCCGCCGTCGAACCGCTCGCAGATGACTTGGAGATACGCGCGGTCGAGCGAGTCGAGCCCCGCGTGATCGACCGCGAGCCGATCGAGCGACGACGCCGCTATGTTGCCGTCGACCTTGCCATCGCCCTCGACCACCGCGAAGTCGCGGACCCGGCGCAGCAAGCGATTCGCGATGCGCGGCGTGCCGCGCGCGCGGCGAGCGATCTCGGTGGTGCCGTCGTCGTCGATCGCGATCCCGATCAACGACGCCGACCGCTTCACGATCGCCTTCATGTCTGCGAGCTCGTAGTAGCGCAGCTGCCAATGAAAGCCGAACCGATCGAGCAGCGGCGCCGACAACAGTCCCATCCGCGTGGTCGCGCCGAGCAGCGTGAATCGCGGCAGCTGCATCGTCACCGCCTTCGCGTGCGGTCCCTCGCCGATAAACAAGTCGAAGCGGAAATCCTCCATCGCCGGGTAGAGGTTCTCTTCGACGACCGGCGCGAGCCGATGAATCTCGTCGATGAACAGCGCGTCGCGTTCGCCGAGCGCGGTCAAAAGCGATGCGAGCTTGCCTTTGTGATCGATCGCCGGCCCCGAGCTGACGTGCAAGTTGACGCCGAGCTCGTTCGCGATGACGTGTGCGAGCGTGGTCTTGCCCAGGCCTGGCGGTCCCGCGAACAAGAAGTGATCGAGCGCCCAGCCGCCCTCTTTCGCCGCTCGCACCGACACGCGCAGGTTCTCGACCAGATCGCGCTGGCCGATGTACTCGCTAAAGTTGCGCGGTCGCAGCGCCGCCTGCCACGCGCGCTCGCTCGAGCCCTCGATCGGCGCGACCTCGCGCGCGGGCTCGACCGGAGCGTTGCCGTCTTCGTGCTTCTTGCGCGCCATGGCTACCTCGGCATGCTCCGCAGCGCCTGCCGGAGCAGCGCCTCGATCGTGGCTTCGGGCGCGACGGGTAGCTCGGCGACCGCTTGCTCCGCCTCTTGCGGCCGCCAGCCCATCCCGA
>CAZDGY010001084.1:0-2345 GCA_964504685.1 uncultured Kofleriaceae bacterium
GGGGATAATCGCGCCGGCGAGTGTGCCGCACGAGATGATCGCCGACAGCTTCCACCATAGGCCGCTCGTGTGCTCGACCGTACTGGTCGTCAGCTGCGACTCGCCTTGACCGATCAGCAGGTACGAAACGACGAACGTCAGGATGACCGAGATAATCGAGGTCATCCACACGAGCTGGGTCAGTGGGTGCTCGAAGTTCATCTCCTTCGCATTCTCGTAGCGCGCCTTCGTGATCACCTCGTTGAGCATGTAGCTGCCGACCGACGCGAGCACCATGACGATGCGCATCGCGAAGATCCAGACGAGCAGCACGGTCTGCAGCCAAGCGCCGCCATCGAGCAGCGTGCCGTCCGAGCCGAACATGTTCGCGAGATGGGCGTTCGGGAACGCGACGAGGATGAACGTGATGAGCGCGACGCCGGTGACGCCGTAGGTCTCGAAGCCGTCAGCGGTGGGGCCGACCGAGTCACCGGCGTTATCGCCGGTGCAGTCCGCGATCACGCCGGGGTTACGAGCATCGTCTTCCTTGATGTTGAAGACGATCTTCATGAGGTCCGAGCCGATGTCGGCGATCTTCGTGAAGATGCCGCCGGCGATGCGCAGTGCCGCGGCGCCGAGCGACTCACCGACCGCGAAGCCGATGAAGCACGGGCCGGCGTACTTGCCGGGGATGAACACCATGATGCCGAGCATCAGCAGCAGCTCGGTCGAGATCAGTACGGTGCCGATGCTCATGCCGGCTTCGATCGGAATCGCGTAGGTGCCGTACGGCTTGCCGCGCAGCGATGCGAACGCGGTGCGCGAGTTCGCGAACGTGTTGACGCGAATGCCGAAGAACGCGACGAGCGAGCTTCCAAGGATACCGACGACCGAGAATCCGGCGATCGCGAGCACCTGCCCTACGCCTTGCTTCTCGAGCGCGGCGAAGTAGACGACGATGACCGTCGCGATCAGCACCCACAGCTGGAAGATGAACTTCGCCTGCGTGCGCAGGTACGTCTTGCAGGTCGCGTAGATCAGCTCGGAGATCTCCCGCATCGCCTTGTGGACGGGCATGTTCTTGAGCTTCTGGTACTTGACCAGACCGAACAGCAAACCGAGCGCGCTGACCGCGAGGCCGAGCGCGAGCACGGTTGAGCCGCTAAGCCCGAGAAACTTCACCTGATCGAACGGGGGAAGCTGGAGATCAGCTTCACTGTGCGGCCGAACCGCGCCACCGATCGCGGCGCTCTCGTCAGCCAGCCATTGCAGAAGGGACGTCATTGGATCCTCTTGGAAAGAGGGGGGCGTTATATGGAGGCTGAGGTCGCAGCGCAAGTCCCAAACCGGTACGTAAGTGCGCGCGCGCGATAGCGATTCCCGTATCGATCATGTTATGGCAAGCTGCCGGAAAGGTTGGCGCGGCTCGGCCGCCGCCCGATCTGCGCGATACTCGGACGATGCGATGGGTCGCGGTCGTCGTGGCGTGCGCGAGTTGTTACTCCGACGACCGAATCGCCTGCGGTGACCTGAGTTGCCCGGCGACGCTAAGCTGTTCGCCGGATCAGACCTGCGTCACCCAATCGCAGCTCGACGCATGCGTCGCTCAGGTCGATGGCAGCACGTGCAGCTACGACAACTTCACCGGGCTTTGTCACGATCAGACCTGCGTTACGTCGCTCGACATGTGCGGCGATGGCGTGACCTCGCCTGCGCTCGGCGAGCTCTGCGATTGCGGCAGCCCGACGTTGCTGCTCGCGCCGCCGGTCGCTTGCAACGGCTTCAACTCGGATGCACCCGGCGCGACGTGTCGTGCGAGCTGTACGCCCGCGCGCTGCGGCGACGGCATCCTCGATCCCGGCGAGGTTTGCGACGACGGTAACACCCGATCGGGCGATGGCTGCCGCGGCGACTGCCAAGGCGATTTCGCGCTGATGCAGACACCGACCGGCAACGTCTTGTCTCAGGTCATCGCGTTCGCGCCGGCCGACGTCTACGCGATCGGCGTGAATACGATCATCCACTACGACGGTGTGGCATGGTCGAACATCGATGTCGGCTTGCCATCGCAGGCGCTGATCTTCGCGATATGGGGATCCGGACCGCGGGATGTCTATGTCTCGGGCAGCTCCGGAACGCCGACCGTCAGCCACTTCGACGGTACGGGCTGGACCGTGATCGACACAGGCGCTTCCACCGTCGTGATCGACGGCTGGGCGAGCTCGCCGAGCGACGTGTACGCCATCGCGCAGTCGCTGCTGCACTTCGATGGCTCGACGTGGAGCGCGGTTTCGCTCGCGGGCTGCGGTGCGTCCTACGGCGCTCTCGCCGTCGGGGCGCCTTCGGGCGTCTGGCTCGACAACCAC
>CAZDGY010001085.1:0-2338 GCA_964504685.1 uncultured Kofleriaceae bacterium
GATCGCGGGTACGACGCCGCGCGTCCGCTGCCACTGCTCGAACTGCACCGCTTCGTGCTCGACGATCGCGCCGGCATGCTCGGCGGCCTTCGCGCGATCGGCGAGCGTCCCGCGCACGACCTTCTCGAGGTCGTCGATGTCGTAGCGAAACACGCCGTCGATCTTTTCGATCTCCGGCTCGGCGTCGCGCGGCACCGCGATATCGATCACGACGATCGGCTTCCATCGCCGCGCCTTCATCACGCGCTTGAACAGCGCGCGGGTCAGGATCGGCTCGCGGGCGCCGGTCGAGCTGATCACGACGTCGGCCTTCGCGAGCAGCGTTTCGAGCTCGGCCCACGGCGCTGCCGCACCGTCGATCTCGTCGGCCAGCGCGGCGGCCTTCTCGGGCGAGCGATTCGTCACCACGATCTTCTCCGCGCCATTGGTGTAGAGATGGCGCGCCGCGAGCGATGACATCTTGCCCGCGCCGACGACAAGCACGTGCTTGCCCTCGAGCTTGCCGAACACGTTGCCCGCGAGCTCGACCGCGACCGACGCGACGTTGGCCGAGCCGCGCGCGATCGTCGTTTCCGTGCGCACCCGCTTCGCGACGCGGAACGCGCGTTCGAGCGCACGCGCGAGCACCGGCCCCGAGGTCCCTGCGCCACCGGCGAGCGCGTACGCCGCTTTGAGCTGGCCGAGGATCTGCGCCTCGCCGACGACGAGCGAGTCGAGCGACGACGCGACCCGAAACACGTGACGGATCGCGGCCGGGCCGCGGTGGTCGTAGATCGCGTTCATGACATCGTTCGATCGCGCCTTGCGATCGTCGGCGATGAACGCGCGGACCGCCGATGCCGCATCGGAGCCAGGCTTCGCCACGCCGTAGAGCTCGACGCGGTTGCAGGTCGACAGCAGCACAGCCTCGGCAACCGGTAGCGCGCCGGTGACCGCCGCGAGCACGCTGGACAGCTCGTCCTCGCGAAACGCGAGCTTCTCGCGGACCGCAACGTCTGCGGTTCTCCACGAGATACCGACGACGAACAGCTCGCTCACCCCAGCATCCGGCGTACGAGATAGATCGCGAGCACCGCGAGCGCGGTCGCGAACCCGGCGAGCGTCAACCGCGCGGCTCGGCGGCCGCGCCAGCCGTAGATCTGCCGCGCGACGAGCAGGGCCGCGAACGACAACCACGTCACCGCGGCGAGCGCGTACTCGGGCCGATCGAGGTTCTCTCCGAGACGCGCGGTCCACATCGCACCGAGCACGAGCGCAACGGTGAAGATCGGAAAGCCGACCCAGATCAAGCGATGGCTCATCCGGTCGAGCGGCTCGAGGGGCGCGGCCTTGTCCTTGAGCGCGAGCGAATCGAACTTCTTGCGCTTGAGCGCGCGCTCTTCGACCAAGTAGATCGCGGATAGCGCGCCGGCGAGCGCGAACACGCCGACCCCGACCGTGGCGAGCGAGATGTGAATCCGGCCGAGCGCCGAGAAGTCTTCGGGCGAACCCGCGGGCGAGAGCCGCGCGCATAACAACAGCACGAGCGAGATCGGCATCACGACGACGCCGCCGAGCGTCAGCCGGTAGCGCACGCTCGCGAGCAAGTAGCCGCCGGACAAGATCCACGACAAGAAGCCGAGCGCCTCGCGCACCGACGCAGCGGGATGGACGCCGAGCGTGCCGCGCCAGCCGATATCGACGCCGTGCGCGACGAACGCAGTCGCGACGAGGGCGAGCGCGATCGGCCGCAACTTCGTGCTGCCAGCGAGCACGGCGAACAGCGCCACCGCGGCTGCTGCATATGCGATCGCCGCCACCCAGAACGCCGGCGATGGCGCCACGGATAGCAGCGGCGTCGTCACGGCGGCATCGGCTCGCCGATGAAGCCGTCGATCACGTCGTAGGCGGTATCGTTGTAGATCACCGAGCTCGACAGCTGCTCGGCACCCATCTCGTCGAGCGTTCGCTTCGACTTGACGAGGCCAACGAGCCCGTTGGGGTCGTGATCCTGCCCGCTCGCAGTCACGAAGCACACCGCCGGGGTCATCGTGAACGCTCGGCCCAGTTCGGTCAGGGTCATCCGATCGCCTTCGAGCGTCGCCCGGCCCTCAGCCGTCCACGCATCGAGACGCTCCACCGAGATAAACAGGCGCGACATCCGCGGGTTTTATTGTACCAGCCCCGCGGGCAGGTTGCGGGGACGGGTGTTCGGGGTTACATAAGGGGACCACCGGAGGCAGCGATGGCTAGTGCAAATGTCAAAGAGCTGACGGACACCAACTTCGAGGCTGAAGTCCTCAAAGCCGACGTCCCTACCCTCGTCTCACGCATCGTGCACGGGCGCGGCTTCAATTAT
>CAZDGY010001086.1:0-2335 GCA_964504685.1 uncultured Kofleriaceae bacterium
GGATCACAAGGTCGAGATCCCGGTCGAAGTCGAGAAGCACGAAGTCAAACCGCCGGCGCCGCCCGATGCCGGCGTGGTCGCCGCCGCCAAGCTCGATGCCGGCGTCGTCGCTGCCGCCAAGCCCGATGCCGGCGTCGTCGCGGCCGCCAAGCCTGATGCCGGCGTCGCGAAGCCTCCGGTCGACGGTGACGAGCAAGTGCGCGAGAACGACGAGCTAGGCCAGCTGCTCGAGCGCGGCGAGAAGGCGATCCAGCAGCACGACTTCCGCAACGCAGAACAATGGGCCAACTCGGTGCTCAACCGCTCGACCGTGCCTCGGCAACAACTCCGTGCCCACGTCCAACTCGGCCTGATCGCGTGCGGCAGAGCCGATCAGGGCGGCGCGCAAGCTCAGCTCCGCGCGCTCGGGAACCACGAAGCGATGCGCCGCCGAGTCATCAGCGCGTGTCACGAAGCCGATCTCCTGAAGGGCCTCGACCGCTAGTGGATCATCAAGACGACGCGGCGCTCGGCTCGTGGGCTCGCGATCGTCAGATCGACGTAACGGCCTTTCGCGCCGGCGGCTGACGCGATCTCGGCGATCGCGACCTTCGAGTCGATGCTCCGCTGATCGTCGACCGCGGCGATCCGCTCGTCTGCCCGGAGGCGGAGCAGTGCGACGAGATCATTCGGCGTCGCTGCCGAGGCCGCATCGATCACCGTCGCCGATAACGCGCGTGGCTGTGTTCGCTGCAGGACTAGGTGACGCTCCGACCCGGTCAGCGATCGCACCGCACCACCACTCGTCGGCGCGGTCCGCCCGGCGCACGCTTGGGCAGGCATCACCCGAATCTCGACCGCCGGTCGCATCGCGATGACGACGAAACACGCACCGAGCAGCCCGAGCGCGAACGAGCGAAACATCAGCATGCCCCGAGCATGTGCAACGCCCCGGCCAAGCTGGGCATAGCCGAAACGCGCGGTTATCGGCGGCGGCGCACCGTCGCGCTGCCAGCCTGACACGCGACGCGCGACTACTTGTGCACTTGCTGCGCGAGGTAGTTCTGCTCGCCTACCTGGCGGATCAGCTCGAGCTGACTCTCGATCCAATCGGTGTGCTCTTCTTCGGACACCAGGATCTTCGTCATCATCGACTCGGTCGAGTTGTCGTGCGCCGCACGCGCCGCCTCGATGCCCTGGTTGAGGAACTGGATCGCCGAGTACTCGAGCGCGAGGTCGCTCTCGAGTTGTTCCTTGACCGTCTCGCCGATCCGCAGCTTGCCGTAGCGCTGTAAGTTCGGGACGCCTTCGAGGAACAAGATCCGGGTGACGACGATGTCGGCGTGGCGCATCTCGTCGATCGATTCCTCGCGCAGCTTCGCGGCGAGCCGGTCGTAGCCCCAGTTCGCCATCATCTTCGAGTGAACGAAGTATTGGTTGATCGCGGTCAGCTCGTTCGTGAGGAGCTGATTCAACAGATCGAGGATCGCTTCGTTACCCTTCATGCAGGCGCGAGCCTACCACCATCACGGGCAGGTGCCGGGATCGTGCTCGATGACCGTGCCCGAGGCTTCGTTGCTCCCGCACGCGTTCGCCGAGCAGCACTCGAGATCGCAGGTCTGCGCACCACACGTCAGATGTTCGTTCGCGCACGTGTTGTCATCGCGGCACAACAGCGTGCAGCCGCCACCCGAGCAATCGAAGTGGCCACCGTTGCAGGCGTTCATCATCTTGCAATCGATCACGCAGCTCGCCGCAGTCGAGCAGTCGATATCGTTCTTGCAGCCGTCCATCGAGTTGCAATGAAACACGCACTGCTCGCCGCTCGGGCACGCCAGATCGCCGCCGGCCTCGACGTCGAACACGCAGTTGTCGCCCGTGCACGTGCCACCCGCACCGGAACACTTCGTGCGATCGCACAGCGAGGCGGCATCCGGCGGCGCATCGATCGCGCTGTCGATAGCGCGACGCGCATCGATCGCCATGATGTCACCGCGCGCGTCGCTCTGCACGCCGGCCTCACTGCCACCCGCGCCTGCACTCGCAGCGGTGAAGTTGCAGCCGGCGACCGCTCCGATCAACGACGCGATCAGCGCCGAACGAATCAACGGCCGCCCGGCGTGCCGAGCGTGACCAACTCGGTTCCGCGATCCCGAGGGCACCCGCCGGCGCCCTTCGCGGCCAACCGCTCGCGCAGCTCGCCGACACACGCGCCGCACCCAGTTCCAGCGCCGCAGCGCTGCGAGATTTCCTGCACCGTCCGCGCACCCTCGTCGATGATCGCGTCGACGTCGCGATCCGAGACAGGATGACATAGGCACAAGATCATCTTGAATTTGATAATGCATTTCAAAAC
>CAZDGY010001087.1:0-2332 GCA_964504685.1 uncultured Kofleriaceae bacterium
GCGTACCGGATCGCCGTCGAGATCGGGCTCGACGGTGGGTGTCGTGGTTCCTCGTCGAAGCCTCGTCCAACCTTCACGATGTGCCCGCTCCGCAGATACACCGCCACCGGCTCGCCTCGCTTCGGCGGCGCCGGCTCCGTCACCTGCACCGGCAGTAGCGCGAGCGGTGACTGCGTCCTTACGAGCGCGGTGTTCGACCCCTCCAACTTTGATTTCCACCAACGAATCCGCTGCGGCACGATCCCGCGCTCCTTCGCGAAGCGTTCGATCGACTGCCCGCTCTTGCGCCACGCGCTCAGGACGCCGCGTGCCTCGTGTTCTGACCACTGACCTCGGTGTGCCATTCGGGGCGCGCACGATCGCGCAGCTCAGATCCGAGCGGGAGGATCGTTCGCCGGACGGTTACCACCAGCCCGCATCTGCGATGGTTTCGCGCCCGTGGTCTTCGGCGACGGCGGTGACGCATGGGTTGTCGAAGGGACGTCGCCGACCGCGCAGGCCCTCGCGCTCGACGGTGGCCGGCCGGACGTCGAGGTGCCCGCTGTTGTTTCACATCGATGCGCGCGCACCTGACGGCAGCGTCGCGCTCTCCGGACACCTCGGCGCGACGGCTAGTGGCTATCCATCCGTCTATGTCGGCGGGCGAGCGGGGCTCGTCCAGGTTCCTGAACCGCCGCCGGGCGTCATCGCCGCGTTCTTCATGCAGCTCGTGCCGTGAGCCGGGTCGCGCGACGACTCCCGCCGCCTCCACTATTTCTCGCCAAGCGAGGCCAACCCCTTCGCTTACGGCGTGTTCGCGACATCGATGTGCACGCGTTCACTGCGGATGACGATCGGGTTCGCCTCGTCGCCGACGATCTTGATCGCAGGTGATGTCACGAGTGTCCCGGCGACAGTCACTGTCGCGCCAACCTCGACGACTGTTTCGTCACACCTCGACGTGCTCGTGTTCGCATCCTGGAGCCCAACCTCGGCAAGCAGCTTGCGCATATCGGCCGTTTTCGGCGGCCGGGTCGGCGAAACATCGAGCAGTGCGTGCGTCGCATCGACGAGCACCCTGGTGCCGTCGTCTTCGATCGCAAAGGGTTTGATCTGGAGCTTCTCGACTATCTCTCCGCGAGGGCTACGCCCTCGCCTCACGAGAGCGCGCATGTGCAGCGCCACGCAGCGGCTCTCCGCGAGCGGCGACACGAACCGTTCGCCTGACTCCCGCATCCGCACCGTCCCTGTGACTTTCACGAGTGCGCCGTCGCGCGAATCGTCATCGAGCCATTGCGCCTGGGCCATGCGCTTGCGAGCGCTATCGCGCGACCGGCCGGGCATCCGCAACACGATGCTCTTGATGAGCGAGTACAAGAGCGAGATGCCGACGCCGATGAGAATGATGATGCGGAGCTTGTTCATCGTTACGTCCTGCCACGGACGTTACCGGACTAAGCGCATCACGCGCCCCCCGGGCATGCGACGGTGCCGAGGTCGATCGCGCGGTCGCTGATGCGCACGCGCACGTGAAGCGCGTAGTGCCACGGCGAATCGCCCGCCTTGTCGGAGGTGTACGCCTCGACGGTGCAGAACCAGTACCCGGCGTCGGCCGGCGGATCGATCGGCAGTGGCGTCGTCGGAAATGCACCGCACCCACCGCGCAGATAGTGGACGTCGCCGGCCGTCCCGTTCCCCTCGAGCTGCTCGAGATACCCGTGCAATGCCAGCTCCTCGGAGCAACCTCGATCGTGTGCGGGCGCATCGAACTCGATGTCGGCGTGCTGCCTGACGAGCGCGCGCAACTCGGAGAGATTGGGCGGAACCGGCTGCGCGGTCCCGTGGTTCGAGATCGCTGGCGAGCTGCCGCCGCACGCGACCACGACCACGACCACGGCGAGAATGCGGGTCACGCGCCGAGAATACGCGTTCGCGCACGCGTCGAGGAACCAAAAACGCGGGTTCGGGCTGGCGGCGATGACACTTGATGGGCGCCGGCTGGCAAAGTCGAGCGCTCCATGATGCGTGCGCTCGCGGTGGGGAAATCGTGCGAATGTCGGCTCCCTGCACAGATGAAGAGCTGGATCGTTATCTTGCCGATGCTCGCGTTTGCGTGCGAGCGACCGGCGATCGCTGGCTTAGAAACGAGCTATCGCGCGCAGGTTCAGGCGCGCGAGGCTGAGGTCGCCGCGCGCGTCGGCGGGCGGATCAAGCGCGTCGATGTTCACGACCATCAGGTCGTCGCGCAGGGTGCTCCGCTCATCGAGCTGGATGACGACGAGCTCCGTGCTCGCGTCACTGCCGCGCAAGCGGACCTCGCCCCCCTGCTCGTCCTCGATCTTCCGACCCTCGA
>CAZDGY010001088.1:0-2330 GCA_964504685.1 uncultured Kofleriaceae bacterium
AAAACTGATGGGATGGATCGAAGCGGCACAGCTGCGGCCGCTCGTCGCGCAACCGTTCGCTGGCGGCAGCACGTCCGCGGGCACCCCTGCTTTACAACTCGCCGTCGGTCGCAAGCCGGCTCGCGCGTTGGCCTGATTTTGTAAGTAACGACCAAACCACTGGAGAGCACGATGGACAACCGCACTGAATTCCCCGCCTTCAAGATCAAAGACCTCACCCTCGCTGAGCTCGGCCGCAAGAAGATCCGCATGGCCGAGAAGGAGATGCCCGGCCTGATGTCGCTGCGCGAGGAGTTCAAGGGCAAGGCGCCGCTCAAGGGCGCGCGCATCGCCGGCTGCCTCCACATGACGATCGAGACCGCCGTGCTGATCGAGACGCTGACCTCGCTCGGCGCCGAAGTTACCTGGACGTCGTGCAACATCTACTCGACGCAAGACGAAGCCGCCGCCGCGATCGCGAAGGCCGGCGTGCCGGTGTTCGCGTGGAAGGGCGAGAACCTCGAAGAGTACTGGCAGAACATCGAGCTCCAGCTCACCGCGTTCCAAGGCGGCAAAGGTCCGAACCTGATCCTCGACGACGGTGGCGATCTGACGCTGCTCGTCCACAAGGGCGCCGAAGTCGAGAAGAAGGGCAGCGCGCCCGATCCGAAGACGGCGACGAACGACGAGATGCGCGTGATCTACTCGGTGTTGACCGAGAGCCTGAAGAAGAGCAAGACTCGGTTCACCACGATCGCGGGCGAGATCAAAGGCGTGTCGGAAGAGACTACGACCGGCGTCCATCGCCTGTACGACATGGCGAAGACCGGCTCGCTACTGTTCCCGTGCATCAACGTCAACGACTCGGTCACCAAGTCGAAGTTCGACAACCTCTACGGTTGCCGCGAGTCGCTATTCGACGGCATCAAGCGCGCGACCGACGTGATGGTCGCCGGTAAGGTCGTCGTGATCGCCGGGTACGGCGACGTCGGCAAGGGTTGCGCGCACGCCGCGCGCGGCCTCGGCGCTCGCGTGCTGATCACCGAGATCGATCCGATCTGCGCGCTGCAGGCGGCGATGGAGGGCTACCAGGTCGTGACGATGGAAGACGCCGCGAAGGAAGCGGACATCTTCGTCACCGCGACCGGTTGCATGGACGTCATCCGCGAAGAGCACATGCGCGTCATGAAGGATGAAGCGATCCTCGCGAACATCGGCCACTTCGACAGCGAGATTCAGGTCGCTTGGCTCGAGAACAACAAAGAGATCAAAGAAGAGAACATCAAGCCGCAGGTCGATCAGTTCATCTTCCCGAACGGTCGCCGGCTGACGCTGCTCGCGCGCGGTCGCCTCGTCAACCTCGGGTGCGCGACCGGCCATCCGTCGTTCGTGATGTCGAACTCGTTCACGAACCAGACGATCGCGCAGATCGCGCTATGGACGAACGCGACCAAGGGCAAGGACGAGATGACCGGCATGAAGTTCGAAGCCGGCCAGGTCTACGTGCTGCCGAAGAAACTCGACGAGAAGGTCGCGCGCCTTCACCTCGCGAAAGTCGGCGTCAAGCTGACCACGCTGTCGAAGGTGCAGTCCGAGTACCTCGGCGTCCCGGTCGACGGCCCGTTCAAGCCCGACCACTACCGGTACTAAGCATAAACAGGCAAGCTCGGCGAACGCGTTATCGGCGGATGTAGCCGCGCGCGTTCGCCGGATGTTCTAATCGCCGTCGCCGCGGCGGTTGCGTTTGATCTCGCTGCGATGCCGCTTGTCGGCGACCCGGCGGCGTTTTGCTCCGCGACTCGGCTTGGTCTCGCGGCGATGCTTCGGCCGCTCGAGCGCGGTGCGCACGATCAGCACGAGCTTCGACTCCGCATCATCGCGATTCTGGATCTGATCGCGCGTGAGCGTCGAGGTCACGATCAGCGTTCCATCGCTGGTTAGCCGATTGCGCAGGCGCTCGATCAGCCAGCCGCGATCATGCTCGGACACTGCGGCCGACGTGCTCGGGTTCCATCGCAGGTCGACCTTGCTCGAGACCTTGTTGACGTTCTGACCGCCCGGTCCGCCCGACCGCGAGAACGCGATCGCGAGCTCGGCGCCTGGAATGGTCAGGCGAGGCGAAACGACCAGATCGCGCACGACGCCACCGGTTACCCCGTGACGGACTTCTTCGAACGGCGCTTCGGCGGGGCCTTGCCCGCTTCGTCGTAAACGCGCATCTCGGTCTCGGCGGTGGTCTGCACCGCTTCGAGATAGAGCGAGGTCAAACCGAGGTGATCACCGCGCAGCGCCTCGTAGTAGCGCTGGCGCTCGATCGAGTGGACGATCGCGATCGGGTAGCCACCCTCTTG
>CAZDGY010001089.1:0-2329 GCA_964504685.1 uncultured Kofleriaceae bacterium
TGGAAGGCGCACCCCGAAGCGCGCGACACGCTACTCGAGCTGTTCAAGCACAAGTGGGGCGAGCCGAAAGTGATCGACGAAGACGGCAAGCCAGTGCTGCTGTTCCGCGACGACGATCCTCGAGTCGAAGTCCGCGAAGACGTCGAACACGGCGCCTGGCGCGTCGAGATCAAATAGAGATCCCGCCAACCCCCGCTTGGAACGCTCGGGGATCTACATCCGCGCGCCGATCGCGAGTCGTGCCGAGATCGCGTCGGCATCGATCGACAGATCGTTCGGATCGGACCGTTGCGTCGCTCCGTAGCTGAACCCGCCGTCGACTACGATCCGCGTGCGGCCGATCGACGCGACGTCGTAGCGAGCGCTGAGCTCGAACAATGCGAGCGGATTGGTGTCGCCCGGAACGTCGGCGAACGGCATCGAATCGTCGACCTCGACGCCGCCGCCGAACGCAAAGCTGGCAGGGCCGAAGTGCACGCGCAAACGTGCGCCGAAGTCGACGAAGCGGTGCCGCACGTCGTAGCTGCCGAGGTACGAGCCGTCGTCGAAGCCCGCGTAGCCGGCAAACGCCTCGATCGAGAAGTGGCGGCTGAAGTGCCAGCTGCCATCGAGGGAGGCGTACGGGCCGAAGCTGCTCGACGATCGTACGTGGTACTGGATCCATGTCGCACGCGCGCCTAGTACGGCGGCGACTCCGAAAGCTGGCTCGAACCGGGGTTCCGGCGGTGGCGGCGCCAGCGGATCGATGACGTCGACCGCGCCGCCCCCGGTCGCGTGGCAGTCGATGATCGCCGCGAATGCGCGGCCGCGCGCCCGGACATCCGTGATCTTCTCCGCCGCGACCACCATCGCGTGGCGACGCTCGATGCACGCGTCGAGCGCCGATGGCGTCGCCGCGGGCTGGGTGTGAGCCACGTGGGCCGTTGCCACCATCACGCCGGCGACGCACCACCAGCTTCTCATGGGGCCATTGTCGTCCAGCCGCGAGCCAGCCCGCCACCGAAACGCGCTGACAGAACCCGCGCGCGGTCGCGGCGATCGTCGCAGCCTCCAAGCCTAATGTTGGATGTCGTCGGAGCTCGCGAGCACGGATCAAAACCCGGAGCCCTTCTCGTCGCTCTGGCACCCGTAGGCGTAAGTGGCTCCGGGCTCGGGCGCGGGCTCGGGCGCGGTAGTCATAACGCGACATTACGCGATACATAACGATATATCGTTGACATGTCGCGAGATGATGGCACTATGACGGTCAGGAGAAATCCAAACCAAAACGATATGAGACGATTCGATAGAGAAATGTTCCGCGACGCTCGAGCAGAGCGTGGCACTGACGACAACAACTTTTGGGCCGCTGGACGCGGTCGCCATGGTCGCCATCGCGGCGGCCCGTTCCACGGTGGACCTCCGCCGGGACCTGGCGGCTGGGGGCCGGGCGGCGGACCGCCGGGCGCACCTCCGTGGGCGCAGTGGTTCGGGCGCGGTCATCGCGCACGCCGCGGTGATGTCCGCGGTGCGATCTTGCTCGTGCTCGCTGACAAGCCGCTCAACGGCTACCAGATCATGCAAGAGCTCGCGCAGCGCACCGGCGGGACGTGGCGTCCGAGCTCGGGCTCGGTTTATCCGACGCTGCAGCAGCTCGAAGACGAGGGCTTGGTCGACGACGCCGGCAAAGCCGAGCAGGGCGCGACCGGTCGCGTGTTCAAGCTAACCGAGCGCGGCAAGACCTACGTCGGCAAGCACCGCGACGAGCTCGAGACCGCGTGGCCCGAGACGCCGGAAGCCGGCGACGATCCGCGCGCCGAGCTCATGCACCTCGGTGCGGCGATCGGCCAGATCATGCGCGCAGGCACGCCGGCGCAGATCACCGAAGCGCGTAAGCTGCTTGTCGAGCTGCGCCGCAAGCTGTACGGCTTGCTCGCGAGCGACGGCACCGACCTCGACGAAGACTAAGCCGCTGGGGCGATCGATCCGCGATCGATCGAGCTGCGGGCCTGATCGGCGAGCACGCGGACCGCGAAGATGATCGCCGCGAACCGCGCGTCCTTGGTCAGGCCCTTCGCGAACCGGTAGTAGATCTGCTGCGCGATGCCGGCGGTCTTGAACAGGCCGAAGCAGTAGTAGAAGACGAGGTCCGTCGTCGTGCGGCCGCTGCGCGCGAGGTAGCGCGCCGCGACCTCGGCGCGCGTCATCATGCCGGGGCGCGTCGTCGGGCCGAACAGGAACTGCTTGAACAGGCCCGGATCGTCGGCCTGCGCCCAGTACGCGAGGCTGGTGCCGAGATCCATCAGCGGATCGCCGATCGTCGCCAGCTCCCAGTCGAGGACGCCGGTGA
>CAZDGY010001090.1:0-2326 GCA_964504685.1 uncultured Kofleriaceae bacterium
CCGGAGGTGGAGCTGGCGGTGGCGCGGGCTGTAGCGGCGCAGGCGCGGGTCGCGCGCTGCCGCCGAGATCGAAGCGATACGCGATGCCGATTCGCATTTGGAACGTCGTGATCGGACCGCCGAGCGCCGAAGAGGTCATGACATCGAACGTGATCGGACGCGCCCACGCGGTCCACGACCGCGCGATCGCGTACTCGGCGAGCGCCTCGAAGCGAAAATCCGACCCGGTCGCTCCGGTGAACACCGGATCCTTGAAGCTCACGAACGTCGCGCCCGCACCCACGCGACCGCCGAGGCTAAACCTGCCGAACCTCGTCATCGCGCTACCCGAAACTAGGACGGTGCGATGAAACGCGTCGACGTTGCTGTAGTTATCGAAGTCCAGCCACACACCCGCATTACGGCCGATTCCGTAGCCGACCGAGAGCGATTCGCCGGCGAGCGACGCGACCTGATCCGAGCGCCGATTGATCGGCGACGCGAGGCCGAGCAGGAGCCCGACCTCGAGGCCGTTGGTGATCCCGGTGGGCGGCGCAGAGGGGACGACTGCCGGCGCGGCGACGGCAGCGACCGGTGCGGGCTGCGGAGCTGCGACCAGCGCGGGCTGCGGAGCAGCGACCGGTGCGGGCGGTGGAGCAGCGGCGGCCGGTTGCGCCGGTTGCGGGGCCGCGGGCTGCGCGTCCGCGAGATGCGGTGCGCACAACGCGAGCGCAAGCGCAGTGGCGACACTCGCAAACGCGGTAGCGCGCCGCTTCGACACCAGCGTCACGCCGATCGCGAGCAGCACCGCGAGCGAAAAGATCTGACCGCTCGACAGCCCGAAGTAGATGCCGCGACCCATGTCGCCGCGCAACGCTTCGATCGGTAGTCGGCCGAGCGCATACGCCCCCGCGATCACGACAAACACTCGGCCTTCACGCTCGCGTACCCAGCGCGAGCGCGGCGCGACGAGCGCGAGCCCGACCATAACGAGCCCGAGCAGCGCTTCGTACAGCTGGGTCGGGTGGACCGGCAACGAATCGGCGCGCTCGGGTGGGAGCAACCCGGATTGCAGGTGATCGACCCACGCCGGGCTGCCGGCCGGGAACCGCACGGCCCAAGGCACCGACGTCACCTTGCCGTAGTCGCATCCGGCGAGAAAACAGCCGAGCCGCGCGAAACACAACGCGAGCCCGATCGGCGCGGCAGCGAGATCGAGCAAGCGCGCGACCGGGATGCGGTTCGCGCGACACACCGCGGCGATCGCCGCGATGCCGGCGAGGTAACCCCAGAACGAGGTCATCCCGGCCCATCGCACGTTGAATCGCCCGGTCGTGAACAGCTGCTGCAGCGTATCGATCGTCATCGGGATCACGATCCCGGCGACGACCGCCGCGAGGTAGCACCACAACACGATGCTCGCGATCACGCGGCGCTCGATGTCGTGCCGCTTGCCGATCGCGATCATCAAGAACAAGCACGTGACGCCGGCGAGGCCGACACACGTGAACCAGCTCGGCGCGAGCGCCGACGCGACGCCGCTCGGCATGAACCCCTCGAGCCAATGCACGACGTGCGGCCTCATGGCTGCACCTCGCTGGTCGTCTCACTAGCGCTTGCGCGGCGACGTTTCTTGCGCGAGCGGCGGCGCGCAAACGCGGCCGCGGGAATCGGCAGGAAGCCCCAGACGAACGAGAGCACGATCGCCGCGCTGGCACCGCTATCGTCTTGTGCGACGCTGCACTTGCCGCTGCTGCTGTTGCAGTTGCTGCAGTCTCCACCACTGCCGCTGCAGTTGTCACAGCCACCGGAGCCGCACGAGCCGCCGCTGCCACACGAGTCGCCCGAGCCGCACGAGCCGCCGCTGCCACACGAGCCGCCGCTGCTGCCACCGCCACCGCCGCAGCTGCCGCCACCGCCGCCGCCACCACCACCACCGCAGCTGCCGCCCGAGCTGCTGTTGCCGCCGCTGCAGCTGCCGCCGGAGTTGCTTCCGGTATTGGACGAGCACGCATCGCACGTGCCGGTGCAGCCGCTCGGTCCGGTACAGCTCGGCGATACATCGCAGTTGCTGTTGTTGCTGCACGAGTTGCTGCAGCTCACCGACGTCGAGCGCGGAGGTTCGGTCGGAGAGACGCCACCATCGAGCCCGGGGAATGGATTCTTCGGCGCTCCGTAGATCTGCGCGAGGCAACCATCGAGCGTGGTCGCGCACGGATCGACCAGGAAGTTCGCGTTGCTCTGGAGCGTATTGAGCGAATCAGCGGCGGTCGAATCGCGCGGACAGTCCGGTGCGCCCGAGGCGGCGCAGCTGTCGACCGACGAGATCGCGAGCGCGAGGTTAATG
>CAZDGY010001091.1:0-2322 GCA_964504685.1 uncultured Kofleriaceae bacterium
CGACAAAGTCGATCACGATGATGCCGCCGATGTTGCGCAGCCGGAGCTGATGCGCGACTTCCTCACAGGCTTCGAGGTTGTTCGCGGTGACCGTATCCTCGAGCTTGCCCGAGCCGGTGTTCGTGAAGCTGCCGGTGTTGACGTCGATCGCGGTCAGCGCTTCGCCTTGATCGATGACGAGCGAGCCGCCGCTCTTGAGCGGGACGCGGCGTTGTACGGCGAGGCGCAGCGCCGGCTCGATGTGGTGGTGATCGAAGATCGGCCGGCGACCGTCGTAGCGCACGACGCGCTCGGCGAACCGCGGCAAGAACGCGAGCGTGAACTTCTTGACGCGATCGAACTGCTCGTCGTCGTCGATCACGACTTCGCTCGTGTCTTCGCGCATCAAGTCGCGAATGCAGCGCAATGCGAGATCGAGGTCGGCGTAGACCAAGCCAGGTCCGTTCTGGGATTTCTCGCGCTTGTCGATCTCGCCCCATAGGCGAGCGAGAAAATCGACGTCGTCGCGCAGCTCCTGATCACCGGCATCTTCGGCGGCGGTGCGGACGATGAAGCCGGTGCCTTTCGGCCGCGACTCGTTGACGATGTCGCGCAGGCGGCGGCGCTCCTTGTCGGAGCCGATGCGGCGCGACACGCCGACCTGCGCGACGTGCGGCATGAACACGCTGTAGCGACCGGGCAGCGAGATGTAGCCGGTGACGCGCGCGCCCTTGAGCCCGATCGGATCTTTGACGACCTGACAGACCACGGACTGGCCGGGCTTTACGAGATCTTCGATCTTGCGAGCCGCGAGTTGCTTGCGCGATCTCGCGATGCGAGACGCCGCGCCTTCGGGCGATTCGTCGCCGTCGTCGCCGGAGTCCATCGCGGAATCCTCGAACAACTTGCGCTCGTCGCCGGAACCGAGGACGTCGGCGACGTAGAGAAACGCGGCACGTTCGACCTTCGGTCCGAGATCTACAAAGGCGGCCTGCATTCCAGGCAGCACCCGGGTGACTCGGCCGCGATAGATGTTTCCGACCATCCCGCGATCGCGTTTACGTTCGACAAAGAATTCAGAGAGGGAACCATCTTCGACGACCGCTACGCGGATCTCGGGTCCCTCTGCGTTGACCACGAGCTTGTTGTGCATGAGCTCTGCAATTCGTTGCGCCCGCTCCGGAGCCGCGTGACATGGATGTCGTAGCGCGGGCTCGTCAGAGTTCGGGTCGAGGGCACTCGGTAACACGAGAATTCTTAGAAAACAAGCGATTGCGAGGGGTCCTGCCAGCCTGGCCCATCGTTTGCTTCACTCCTGGACTACAAGTCAAAGCGGTCGGTTATTACTAAGCCCCGGCCGGTCTCCAACTAGTCTAGTTCGTTAGAAAGTCGCGAATGTCCGGGTTGCCGCCCGGACATTCGCATTTTCGGCCCCTTAGCTGGGGACGGTGTTCACTTTGTCAATCGGCCGGTTGTCAAAGTGAACACCGTCCCCCGATCGTAGGGCGTGTCCGACGAGGGAGCGATCGGCTTTGTGCTCGCACTCGGCCGTGCCCTGCATCGCTATGGCACTCCAGCGCATCGCCTCGAAGAGGGTTTGCGCACGTGCTGCGACCGGCTCGGGCTCGAAGCCGAAGTGTTCACCACGCCGACCGCGATCATCATGAGCTTCGGCCGCCCGACCGAGCTGCGAACGCGGATGTTGCGGGTCGACGGCGGCGAGCTCGACATGGGCAAGCTCACCCAACTCGACGACCTCGCCGATCGGGTCGCGGCGCACGCGATCGATCCGGCCGAAGGCGTGATCCAGCTCGATGCGATCGTCGCCGGGCCGCGGCAGTACGGACGCGTTCTCGGCACCGCGACGCAAGCGGTGTCGTCGGCGGCGTTCGCGGTGTTCTTCGGCGGTGGGCTCGCGGACGTGATCACCGCCGGCGCGATCGGCCTGCTCATCGGTTTGCTCGCGCAGTTCGTCCGGCGCTCGACCGATCAGGCGCGCGTGCTCGAGCTCATCGCCGCGGCGTTCGCGTCGCTCGCGGCGGGCATCGCCTCGTCGGTGTGGTCTTCGATCACGCCGTCGCTCGTCACGGTTGCGGCGCTCGTACTGCTGCTTCCCGGGATGTCGCTCACCGTCGCGATGACCGAGCTCGCGACTCGTAACTTGATTGCAGGGACAGCGCGGCTGATGGCGGCGGTGATCGTATTGTTGCAGCTCGTCGTCGGTGTCGCGCTCGGCGAGCGGCTCGCGAGTGCGCTCGTCGCGGTGCACCAAGCCGTTCCGGTCGCGCTGCCGGAATGGACACTATGGGTCGCGCTCGCCGCCGCATCGATCGGCGTTGCGAT
>CAZDGY010001092.1:0-2321 GCA_964504685.1 uncultured Kofleriaceae bacterium
GCTGTACGGCGAGCGACCGTTCCGCGGCAGCTCGTTCCAGGAGTTGTGCGCGAACGTCACGCTCGGTCAGCTCGCACCGATTCCACCTAACAGTGATGTCCCGCGTTGGCTCCGCCGCGTGCTCGTGCGCGCGCTCGCGGTCGAGCCATCGGCGCGCTACGACTCGATGGATGCGCTGCGCGCCGCGCTGATGCGCGAGCCGACGCGCCGGCGCAACCGGTTGTTGGCGCTCGGTGCGATCGTCGCTGCGGTCGCCGCTCTCGCCGCGTTCGTGGTGTTCCGACCGAGCAGCGGTTCGACGTGCAGCAACGGCGGGGACCGCGTCGCGAAGGTGTGGAATCGCGCGCGCCGCGACCAAATCAAAGCCGCGTTTGCCGCGAGCCATCGATCCTTGGCGGCCGAGACGTCCGACCGGGTCGCCGCGGTGCTCGATCGCTGGACCGACGCGTGGCAAGCCGGCTACCTCGACGCGTGCGAGGCGACGAGCGTGCGCGGTGAGCAGTCCGACCATCTGCTCGATCTCCGCATCCAGTGTTTGAGCCAGCGGCTGGGCGAGACCGACGCGACGCTCGCGCTGCTCGCGCAAGGCGGGGACGACACCGTCGATCACGCGATCGATGCGGTGATGAAGCTGCCTCCGATCGCGGACTGCGCCGATACCGCTGCACTCACTGCGTCGGTCGCGCCGCCTGCGAATCCCGCGATCGCAGCGCGGGTCGCTGTCGTCCGCAGTCAGCTCGACGCCGCGCGCGCGATGGAGAAGCTCGGCCGTTATGCGCCCGCGCGCGAGCTCGCGCAGGCAGCGTTGGCCAACGCACGCGGGGCCGAGTATCTGCCGATCGTCGCGAACGCATTGTACGTCGCTGGTGTTTGCGGGCTAGAGCTCGGCGATCCTGGTGCGATCACCGTGCTCCGCGAGGCGATGCATGTCGGGGCCGAAGCAGGCGACCAAGGCGCCGAGCTCGATGCGGCTGCGCTGCTGGTGATTGGGTTGACGACCATCGCGCACCGCTACGATCTCGCGCGAGAGATCTCTGACCTCGCCGACGCGACGGCTGCGCACGCGCACCTGGGCGCCGAGACGGTGATCAAGCTCGCCAACGCCCACGCCTGGCTCGACAGCTCGACGGGCCATCCAGCCGAATCGCGCAAGCGCTACGAAGCTACGCTCGCGTTCGGCGAAAAGACGCTCGGGCCTGACAATCACTTGGTGCTCGCGACGGTCGACCAGCTCGCGGACGTCCTCGAGGATATCGGCCAGTTCGCCGATGCAGGCCGCTTGTTCGAGCGCAGCCTCGCGACGACCGAGAGGCTGGCCGGCCCCGACCACCCCGACACCGCGGGTGCGCTCGGTAACCTCGCCATGTTCTACCGAGCGGAGGGCAAGTTCGGCGATGCGAAACGCGCGCTCGATCGCGCGTTGGCGATTCGGCTCGCTGCGCTCGGGCCCGATCACGTCGCTGTCGGCACCTCGTACAACAATCTCGGCTCGTTCTACGCGGACGTCGGCGATCCGGCGACCGCCCTCACCTATTTCACGAAGGCGTTCGCGAATTTGGAGAAGGTCTACGGGCCGGACCACCCCCAGCTCGCGACCGCACTCGAGAACATGGGGAACGCATACTCCGTGCTCGGCGATCTACCCGCGGCGCGCTCCCACTTGGTTCGAGCGCTCAAGCTGTTCGAGCCGTCGAACCTGGCCGATGATCCGCGCGTGGCGGACGTTCTCGCGAACCTATCGGTGATCGACCGAAGCGAGCACAAGTTCGACGACGCACTGACCAAGCTGCACCGCGCCGCGGAGATCGAGGCCAAAGCGTACGGTGCCGACAATGTCGCGCTCGCCCCGTACTTCGCAAACGAAGCGATCGTGCTCAGGCACCAGAACAAGCTCGCGGAGGCGCAGGCCATGGCACAGCGTGCGGTCGAGATCGACGAGAAGGCCTACGCCCCCGATCACATCGCGCTCGGCAAGCTGCTCGTGACACTCGGCAACATCCAATACGACCGCGAGGATGATGCTGCGGCGCTGGTGTCGTATCAGCGCGGCCTTGCGATCGTCGAGGCGAAGCTCGGCGCCGACGCAGCCGATACGACGTTTGCGTTGTTCGGCGTAGGCAGCGCTCTGATCCAGCTCAAGCGCGCCGGCGAAGCAGTGCCGTATCTCGAGCGTGCGCTCGCGGGTCGAATCAAAGCCAAGATGCCAGCCGAGTATCTCGCCACCGTCCGCTCCGAGCTCGCGACCGCTCAGTTCGAATCAGCTGCCACCCGCGCCGAGGCGATCCGCAACGCCACGACCGCGGCGGCGGAGTACGACTCCG
>CAZDGY010001093.1:0-2320 GCA_964504685.1 uncultured Kofleriaceae bacterium
TCGAGCGTCCCGTCATCGATGAGCTGCGGCGCCGCCGACGTCAGTTGCGGCAGCGAATGCATCGGTGGCGGCTGCGCGACCGCGTGCACCGAGGGCGCTGGAACCATGGGGCTGCGCCCGCCCGGCGTGGAACACGCGGCCACCACGAGCAGCGCGCTCGCAAGAGCGATGACCCGTTTCATGCCGGTCGGGATACGACCGTGACGGCTCCGCGAAAAGCCTCGTTTCGTGCCAGGAGCATGACGAATGGCGCCACTTGTCTCGGGGGAGTCCTGCGGGTAGTGTCGCCGACCGTTCGCCATGACGAAGGTTTTCAGCGGTCGCTACTTCGAGGACTTCTCGATCGGGCAGTACCTGGTTCACGCGGTGCCGCGCACGCTGCACGGCGGCGATATCTCGACCTACTTCTCGCTCACCGGCGATCGCCATCCGCTCGCGGCGTCGACCGAGCTCGCGCGCTCGCTCGGTTTTCAGCGCGAGGTCATGCCGGAGCTGTTGGTGTTCCACATCGTGTTCGGCCGGTCGGTGCCGGACATCTCGCACAATGCGACTGCGAACCTCGGCTACGCGGACGTGCGGTTCCTGCGGCCGGTCTATCCGGGCGACACGCTGGTCGCCGAGAGCGAAGTGATCGGGTTGCGCGAGGTTTCGAGCGGCGAGGCCGGCGTGGTCTACGTGCGCACGCGCGGCACGAACCAAAAGGGACAGGAAGTGCTGTCGTTCGTGCGCTGGGTGATGGTGCCGAAGCGCGACAAGACCGCGGCGATCGGCATCGACCAGACGCCGACGTTGCCGCCGGTCGTCACGGTGGACCGGCTGCCGGTGCCGGAGGCGATGAACCTGCAGCGCTTGCCCGATCTCGCGTGGGCGTTTCCACCCGGCGGCTGGTGGGACGACTTCGAAGAGGGCGAGCGGCTCGATCATCCTGATGCGATGACGATCGAAGAGGCCGATCACGTCCAAGCGACGCGGCTGTATCACAACACCGCGCAAGTCCACTTCGACGCGCTGACCGCGGCGAGCTCGCGCAACGGCAAGCGCATCGTCTACGGCGGTCACGTGATCAGCGTCGCCAATGCGCTGGCGCAGAACGGCCTCGGAGCGCTGCTGCGGCTCGCGGCATGGAACAGCGGCGCCCATGTCGCGCCGACCTTCGCGGGCGACACCCTGCGCGCCTTCAGCGAAGTCGTGTCGAAAGCCGAGCTCGCGACGCGTCGTGACGTCGGTGCGCTCCGGCTGCGCCTCTCCGCTGTCAAGAACGTCCCGGCCGCCGAGCTACCGTCGATCCAGCCGCTGCACGCCGGCGCCAAGGAGCCGCGCATCGTCCTCGAGCTCGACTTCTGGGCGCTGTTCCCGCGAAGGTGACGCTGTCGCTTTTGTCAACTTGCGCGTTTTTGCGCCGAGCGCAACTGCGCGATATCTGAAGAGAAGCAATGGTGACGGTGTCGCCTTTGTCAACTTGCGCCGGAGCGCGGGCGCTCGCGAAACGCGATGAACCCGGCGAGCGCGGCGATCACGGCGAGCGCGATCGCGAGGGCTGCAACCAGCCCGCGTTTCGATGACGCGGCGACCGTGAACGGACCGATCGATGCGAGCTCGGGCCGAGTCGCGCCGAGCTCGATCACGATCGAGGGTTCGGGGATTTCTGGCGCCGCCGCGTGGACGAGCCGCAGTGCCGCGTCGCGCACCGCGATGCGATCGGCTTGGTCGTCGACGATGACGATCGCTGCGGCGCCGGCCGGCGCTGGGGGATCATTCGCGAGCGGATCGCGCACCGCGCGATGCAACGTGACCTCGGCGCGGACCGCACCGGGCAACGCCGAGAGCTGACGCGACAGCGCGACCGCGTCGTCGCGATCGAGCGCGCGCTGGTGCTCAACCGGGCCATCGATGACCGGCGCGCATGCCGCAAACGCCATCGCGAGAAGTAGCGCGCGCACAGCCGACGCTACCGCATGCAAGTTGACAAAAGCGACAACGTCCCCAGGGATCCTCAATGATCATCATGCACTCGCAGCGGGGCTTCGGCGCGCAAGTTGACAAAAGCGACAGCGTCACCAGGGATCGGCGGCTTGTAGCGCCGCGCGCGACCGTCTAGGGTCGGCGGGTGAACGCGGTGGATCGCTTCGTCGCGTGCTTGCCCTCGGAGGCGGTGCGGCGACTCGCGAGCGTCCGGGTGCTGCGCTTCGATGCTTTCGAGCGCAAGCCGGGGCGACTCGATGTCGACGAAGCGGCGGCCCTGGTCAGCGCTCGCTGGGGCGGCGATCTGTGCGGCCTGCTCAACGCGATGACGGCGGGCGAGCTCGCGGCGGTGGGGCAC
>CAZDGY010001094.1:0-2319 GCA_964504685.1 uncultured Kofleriaceae bacterium
CCGAAGCCGGCGCACCCGGCGGTGCGGTTCCTCGCGACGGGCATGATGGGCGGCTCGTGGGCCGAGCACGTCGCGCTCGAGATGGCGCAGGGCGAAGGCTTCGTGCTGCAGGCGTTCTACGCGGTGATCGACACGCTCGATCACAAGCCGAGCGTCGACATCCTGCGCCGCGCGGTGAAACAAGAAGAGCGCCACGTCGAGTTTGGCGAACAGCAGACGCGCAAGGCGATCGAAGGCAAGCCCTGGTTGCGCCGCCGGTTGCTCGGCCTGTCGCTGGTGTCGATGTGGGGTGTACGCCGGCTCGCGAAGTTCATGGCCAAGCGGCTCCCCGACAAGACCGGCGTGCTCAGCAACCTGCCGGCATTTCTCGAGCACGCGAACGTGTGCGCGGAGATCCGGCTGCGTCGGATCGGCGTGATCGATCGCCCGCTCGTCGAGCTATCGGGGGCCAAGCGCGCGCTGCTCGTCGCGGAAGCGTACGGCGGCAAGCTGCTCGGTGGCGTGGGCTCGCTATTGATGGTGCCGCTCCGCATCCTGCCGTTCTGGCCCAAGCGCAAACGGTTGACCGATACGTATCTGCGCGACGCACACGTCGCGGGTTATCAGCTGCCGGCCGGAGAGCCAGCGCAGGCCGAGACCACGACGACGTGAGCTTGATCGACGGGCTTCACACGGTCGCAAGCACGCGCGGACCGGCCGAAACGCTCGACGCACTCGAGCACGCATTGCACGCGCGCGGGATCACCCTATTCGCGAAGATCGATCACGCCGCGGGCGCCGCTGCGGTTGGCTTGCCACTCGGCGCAACCACCGTCGTGATCTTCGGAGATCCGCGCGGCGGCACGCGGCTGATGGAGGTCGCGCAGACGATCGGTATCGATCTGCCGCTCAAGGCGTTGGTCTGGCAAGACGGCGACGGCAAGACGTGGCTGTCCTACAACGATCCGGCTTGGCTCGCGAAACGCCATGGCGTATCGGCGCCAGCGGTCGCTGCGATGACCACGCTGCTCGCCGATCTCGCGCGCGAAGCGACGTAGCGCGCGTGGTGACGGCGGCTATCGACGACTTCGAGCGCTACGACGCGACGTACGACGGCGCGACCCGCGCGGTGTATCGCGGCGGTCGCGGACCGGCGGTGATCGTGATGCACGAGATCCCCGGGCTGCACCCCGGCGTGATCGCGTTTGGCCGGCGTGTCGTCGCCGCGGGGTTCACGGTGTACATGCCGTCGCTGTTCGGCAAGCCGGGACAGCCGACGACGCCGGCGTACACGGCCGCTTCGATCGCGCGCGCGTGCGTGTCGCGAGAGTTCGCGACGTGGGCAACGCGCACGACGAGCCCGATCGTCGGCTGGCTGCGCGCGCTCGCCCGCGACGCACATCGCGAGTGCGGCGGGCCCGGCGTCGGGGCGGTTGGGATGTGCCTCACCGGCGGGTTCGCGCTCGCGATGATGGTCGACCCGATCATGCTCGCGCCGGTGTTGAGCCAGCCGTCGCTGCCGTTTCCGGTCAGCGCAGCGCATCGTCGCGATCTCGGGATCAGCGACGCGGACCTCGCGGCGATCAAGCGCCACG
Source organism: uncultured Kofleriaceae bacterium (assembly GCA_964504685.1). GTDB lineage: Bacteria > Myxococcota_A > Polyangia > Haliangiales > Haliangiaceae > JABFXX01. The sequence goes on from CAZDGY010001094.1 coordinate 1,575, forward strand.
ACACGTGCGTGCTCGGCCTGCGTTTCACCGGCGACCGCCTCGTACCGGAGGCGCGATTCGCTCGGTTGCGCGCCGAGCTGGGCGACCGGTTCATCGCGATCGAGATCGACTCCAGCCCGAGCAATCGGCATGGCATTCCGCGGCTCGCGCACGCGGTGTTGACGCACGATTTCGTCGACGCACCCGACCATCCGACCCGGCTGGCCGCCGACCGCGTCATCGCGTTCTATCGCGACAAGCTCGTGAGCTCGTAGTGCACCAAACGTACGGCCGGGTGGAATCGCACTCCGGTCTAGGGCCGGCGGCCCCACCTGGCTCACTCGAGGACGCGGGATTACCGGCTCAGCCGGGCGAATCGTCGGCACGCTCTTAGCAAGACCTAGCGGCGTGAGGTGTCTGGTCTTGCTGGCGATGGCGGCCGGCTGTGGCGCACAGCTGGGCGACGGTCTCGGACCGGCGGACGCGAGCGTAGGCCTCGACGCACTCCGTCGCTACGGCGATGCTCCGCTCGATGCGGCGCCAGACGGGCCGCCGATCGCGCCCGACAACGCGTGCGATGTGCCGTCGAGCCAAGGCGACCTCGGTGCCTTGACCGCGAGCGCGATCGTGACGGGACCGGCACCGTTCATCTACGATCTCGAGGTGACGACTCCGGCGAGCGCGGGCGCGCCGGCGCCGGATCAGATCATCGTCGAGCTGTGGGACGGCTTCGGTGCGTTCCTCAACACGACCGTTGCACCGGGGA
>CAZDGY010001095.1:0-2319 GCA_964504685.1 uncultured Kofleriaceae bacterium
ATGATCTCCAGGCCCGGCTTGACCCCTTTGTAGATCGGGATCAGGAACGGCAACGGCCGGACGAGGTGCGGCGCGAGCGTGGTTTGCACTCGGCGCTCCGACACCGATTCGAACACGAGCCGGATCTCGCCGTGCTCGAGATAGCGCAGCCCGCCGTGGACGAGCTTGCTCGACTTCGACGACGTGCCCGACGCGTAGTCGCCCTTCTCGAACAGCGCGACGCTCAGCCCGCGCAGCGCGGCATCGCGCGCGACGCCTGCGCCGACCGCGCCGCCGCCGATCACGACCACGTCGTACTTCACCGCTTGGTCCCCGAAGGGGCGCGCACGATCGCGGCCTTCGTGACGTGCTTGCCGGCGAGCGCATCGAGCGTGTCCGCGAGTTGCTCGTTCGTCGTCGTGTCGCTGACCGTCACCGTGACGCCGCCATCGGCCGCGACCGCGTCGCTTCCGCTATGGTCCGCATCGACCACCGGCGCGCCTTTTCCGACGCTCTTGGTCAGGGTGATCGGCAGCGCGGCCGGAATCGCCCAACCGATTGGCGAGTCGGGCGCGATCACCGCGAGCGCGAACTGCGCGTCGGCAGGTGCGGCGGCGATGACGTCGGCGAGCTTCTGCGCGAGCGTCGCGGTCGGCGCGAGCAGCGCGATCCCACCGCTCACGTCGCCGACCTTCGCAATCGCCGCGCCGAGATCTTTGGTCGCGGTCACGGTGCCGGGGTACAGCGGCGTGCCGAGGTCGACGGTCACGCCGTCTTTTCCGAGATGAGCGCGCGGGATCTTGCCGACGAGGAGCTGATCGCCGAGCACGGCGATCGCGCTCGCCGGCACGGTCTTGAGCGCTTGTGCTTTGGGCGACGGCAGTTGCACGCCGATCGACGTGAACGTGATCGCGGGCAACGTCAGCTCGATCGCAGGCAGTGCGGTCGCGCTGTCGCCGCCGTGCTCGCTGACCTTACGACCGATGCGATCGAGTGCGAGATAGGGCGCCGACATGTAGCGCGGGTCGGGCACGGCGCTGAGCTTGTCTCGACAACCTTCACCGAGTAGTCGCCACGGGGCACGACTCGGCGAACCCCGTGCCGCGTCGAGCGTGCCGAGGAAGCGCTGCTTCGTGCTCGGATCGCAAAACGCATCGCACGCCTGCATCCGGTCTTGGATCGCCTGGCGCGTCGGGCCGCCGTCTTCATGGGGCTTGTTCCATTCGAGCAACGGCTTCCAGTCGCCGCACACTTGGCAGCCGGCGATCAGCGTGCCGATGCGCGCGTAGTCCGGGGCGCTCGCCGCTTGCTTGATCGCAGCATCGCAGGCCGCCCAGTCGACCGTGACGACAACGACCGCGGCGTCGCGTTGCACCGGCTTCGACTCGTCGTGGTGCTTCTTGCTGGAGCACGCGGCGATCAGCGCGAGCGCGGCGAGCGCGCGGGTCCTCATCCTCGGTCGACCTCGAGGCCGTACTTCTTGACGAGCCGGTGGATGTAGTTGCGATCGATGCCCGCCTCGGACGCGGCGCGCGAGATGTTGCCGCGATGGCGTGCGAGCAATGCGACCAAGTAGTCGCGCTCGAAGCCCTCGACCAGCGCTGCTTTCGCTTCCTTGAACGGTAGCTCGAGGACATCGGCGCCCGGTGATGGCGTCGGCCGGCGGGCCGCGGCGTCGAGCCGTTCGGCCGATTCGCGCTCGAGCTCGGCGAGCCCTGCGTTGCCGAGCGATAGCGCGCGCTCGACCACGTTGCGCAGCTCGCGCACGTTGCCGGGCCAGTCATGCCGCGCGAGCTGATCGAGCAGGGCAGGCGATTGCGCGAAGCTGCCGCGCCCCATGCGCTCGGCGAAGTGAGTCGCGAGCGCCGGCAGATCCGCCTTGCGGTCGCGCAGCGGCGGCACCGTCGTCGCGACCACGGCGAGTCGGTAGTACAGGTCCTCGCGAAACTCGCCGGCCTTGACCATCGCGCGCAAGTCTCGGTGAGTCGCAGCGATCACGCGAATGTCGACGTCGACCGCTTGGGTTTCGCCGACGCGGCGCACTTGCCTGCGATCGAGCACGCGCAGCAGTTGCGGCTGGAGATCGAGCGCGAGCTCGCCGATCTCGTCGAGGAACAGCGTGCCGCGGTTCGCGGCCTCGATCAGACCCTGCTTGTCGGTCGCCGCACCTGTGAAGCTGCCGCGCGTGTGGCCGAACAGCTCCGATGCGATCAGCTCGCGTGGAATCGAGCCGCAATCGACGACGACGAACGGCCCACGGTTGCGCGGGCTCAGCTTGTGGATCGCTTCGGCCAGCGCCTCCTTGCCGGTGCCGGTCTCGCCTTGCAGCAGGATCGTCGC
>CAZDGY010001096.1:0-2318 GCA_964504685.1 uncultured Kofleriaceae bacterium
GATCGCCGATGGTCGCGCGCTCGGGGCGTCGAGAGTCACGCCGACCGCCGGGTTGGTGGAAGAGCGAGCCGCCGGCAAGCTGCTATACGGCACGACTGCATCGTGGCCGCGCAAGATGTCGAACCTGCTGCGCGGCAAGCACAAGAACCTCGCGAACACGAGCGTCGTGATGTGGCAGGGCAGGCTGTTCGCGCTCGTGGAAGCGAGTAAGCCAACCGAGCTATCGCCCGATGATCTCGCGATGCTCGGCGAGACCGACCTCGGCGTGATCCACGGCGCGTTCTCCGCGCATCCGCATCGCGTCGCGGCGCGCAAGGCGACCTACAACTTCGGGATCGAGTACGGGCGGCAAACCCGGCTCAACCTCTACGAGCTTCCCGATGTCGGCGCGATCCGTCGGCTCGGCGAGGTCGCATTGCCAGCTGCGGTGATGCTGCACGACTTCATCGCGACCGAGAGCCACCTCGTGTTCTTCGTCTCGCCCGTGCGCGTCAACGTGCCGCGCGCGATGCTCCAGCTCGGCGACTTCAAGCAGCTGTTCCGCTGGCAGCCCGAGCACGGCACCGAAGTGATCTGCGTGCCGATCGATCGCCCGACCGAAGTCGTACGATTCACGATCGACGCGTTCTACCAATGGCACTTCGCGAACGCGTTCACGCGCGGCGACGAGATCGTGGTCGATTACGCGCGCTACCGCGACTTTCAATCGTTCCGAGCGTTCTCGAATCGCGAAGGCATCGAGGGCAACCCGCTCGCCGGTCGCTACCATCGCGCGACGATCGATCTGACCCGCCGCACGTTCCTCACCGAGCAACTCGCCGACCGCTCGGTCGAATTCCCGACCGTTGCGCCGACCGATGCTGGCCGCGAGCACGCGCTCGCGTACGCCGCGTTCGACGGCCTTCGTGCGATCGGCTCGATCGATCGCGCCGGCACGATCTTGTCGCACGCGGTCGACGTCTCGGAGCGGATCACCGAGCCGCTGTTCGTCGATGGATTCTTGATGTCGCTATGTCACGTTCGCGACGCCGCGTACGTCGCGATCTACGACGCACGGCGCATTCCCGATGGCCCGGTCGCGAAGATCTGGCTCGACCACCACGTGCCGATCACGTTCCACGGGACATTTGCAGCCAGCGTCTGACTTGCCGGCTTGGGCTTTGCGGACCACGCTGCCGGGATGAACGCATTCGTCACCGGCGCAGGCCGCGGTCTCGGTCTCGAGCTCGTCCGTCAACTCGCAGCGCGCGGAGCGACCGTCCATGCGGGCATCCGCGATGGCAGCCGGACCGAGCTCGAAGCGATCAGCGGTGTGCGGATTCATCGACTCGACGTCAGTGACGACGCGAGCGTCGCGGCCGTCGCGCGCGAGCTCGCCGACACGCCGCTCGATCTCGTGATCAACAACGCGGGAGTCTACGGCGGCGCGAAGCAGACGATCCGCGAGGTCGACTTCGCGGACGCGATGCGCACGTACAACACGAACGCGCTCGGCGCGCTGCGCGTCTCGCTCGCGCTATTGCCGAATCTGCGTCGCGGCGCCGGCAAGAAGCTTGCACACATCACGTCGGGCATGGGCTCGATCGCCGACAACACGAGCGGCGCATTCTACGGCTATCGCATGGCGAAGGCCGCGCTCAACATGATGTCGCGGTCGCTCTCCGTCGACCTGCGGCCCGACAAGATCGTCTCGGTCGTCGTGAACCCGGGCTGGGTCCAGACCGACATGGGCGGCAAGAACGCGACGACGCCGGTCGCGACCTCGGTCGCCGGCATTTTGCGCGTCGTCGAGGCGGCGAACCTCGAGCGCAGCGGCGAATTCTTAGACTTCAAGGGCGGCAACTACCCTTGGTAGAGTAGGACGTGGCGTGGGACGCGAATTGGCGCGAACGGGTGGCGTGGAGCAAGCGATCGCCGGAGTTCGGCGAGCTGACGGTGCGCGACGGCCGGCCGGTGATGAAGTACGTCGCGCGGCTCCGCGATCGAGCATGGACGCAATGGGTTAGGCTCCCCGTTCATCCGAGCATCCTCAGCGCCCATCCGGGGAACTTCCTCGACTATGCGGCGTTGGATTGGGAAGCGCGACCCACGTCTCGCGCGCTCGCTGGTGCCGCGCTCGCTCGCGTCTACGAGGAGCTGCTGAGCACGCTCGGAAGCAAGCGCGTCGCCGCGTTGACCGCCCCGCGTGTGTTCTACGACCTCGAGGGCGAAGTGCGGGTCGCGTTCGCCGAGCCGCCGGCCGCTTCGAGATTCTTCTCCGGTGTGGTCGCGACGTGCAACGAGCGCGAGCTCGTCCAGCTCGTGGGTGAGCTGCTCCA
>CAZDGY010001097.1:0-2315 GCA_964504685.1 uncultured Kofleriaceae bacterium
GCCCGATGTCGGTCGAAGAGATCGGCGCAGGCGCCGGCGCAGCGGACATGTCCGATCAGTATAGCCGAAAACGAAACGGGGCCCCGACGGGCCCCGGACCACTCGAACCGAACACTTAGCGCCGCCTAACGACGATTGAGCTCCATCATCAGCCGGAGCACGTACCAGAACAGCGTCGCGATGGTCGAGAACAGCATCAGCGACGCGGCGACGTAGCCCGACGGCGGGAAGTAGCTCATCACGAGGCTCGTCTGGTAGAGCACGTAGCCGGCCATCAGCAGGATCATCAGGCCGCTGAACAACGCGCCGAGCTGAAAGCCGAACGCGATCGAGGCGATGATCACGCCGAGCGCGGCGAACGTGCAGATGCCAAGCACGCCGCGCATGAACGAGAAGTCCTTCTTCGTGATGAACACGGTCAGCGTCAGGCCGATAAAGATCGCGAGCGTGATCACCACCGCTTCGATCAAGATCTTGCCGGCGAGCCCAGACATCACGGGTACGCCGGACGCGAGCATCTCCCGTCCGGCCGAGCCGCCGAACCGGATCATCAGCACCCAGATCATCGGTTGCAGCAGTACCGCTTCGGCGACCACCGCGATCAGCAGACCGACGTATTGCAGTCCCTTAGAGCTGTTCGACCGCGCGAGCTTCTCGGCAACCCAGCCGACGACCATGAACATCGCGAGCACAGCGAGCCAGTTCCATTGGCCGGAGAACGCCCACTTGGAGAACCCCCAGCTTGTCGCCGGCATGAAGCGCAACATGCCACCGGTGATCGCGGCGAACGCGATCAGGGCGACGCCGAGGTGTGCGTACGTCTTGCGGAGAAACGTCACGCGGTCGCTCACACCGAGTGTTGCGACTGCACCTTCGATCGGACGCGCTGACGACTGTGCGAATGCCATTGGAATCCCCTTAGATGTCCGAGGGCGGTTGTAGCACGGAACCGATGTAGTCAAGTCGGCGCGTCGGGCGGTGGCCCCGGATGGCGAAGTTGCGCATCCGCTCGCGACTACTCGCCGCAGCCGACCGTCCGGATCGACGATGGCGCTGGTCAAACCGTTGCTCGCGACCGCGGTGATAGCGCTCGCGCTCGCCCGGCCCGCGCGCGCGGACGATCCTGCGCCGGACGCCAACGGCGTAGGCGACAGCACGGTCTTGGCGAATACCGACCCGGACAACATCGCTATTCCGATCGAGCCGGTCAGAAACACGTGGACGGCACCCGCTCCCGACGCGATCGTCCCGCTCAACCAGCCGACGATCGGGCTGTTCGGCGATGCGAACCATCTCGGCGGAATCCAGGCCGGCGGCTTGGGCCTCGATGTCGAGCTCGCGCGTCGCCTCGGCCGTCATAACATTCAGGTTTTCGGCGAAGCGGCGGTGGCGTGGCTGGCCGTCGGCGTGTTGTCGAGGGCGCAGAGCGGGATTCAAGGCCGGCTCGGCGCGGGCGGGCGCTGGTACCCGGTCACTTGGGGCAACAACTCCGCCGGCGTCGACCTCTACCTCGAGGCGGGCATTGGAGAGACCGGCTACTGGTGGGCGCCGGGAACGTTCTCGCGACCGGATGCGTCGTTCGGCTGGGGCTTCAACGTTCGAGCGCCTCGCGGCCGCGATGGCAGACATGTCCTCGCGCTGCGCACCGGACTGCGGGCGATGCTCGCGCACGATCGGTCGGAGCCCGACTTCGTGTGCCGCGGTTGCACCGTGTCGCGGCCGCTGACCGTCGACGGTGGCATGTTATTCGTGATGGCGGTGTCGTGGTGGTGAGGGACCTCGCGATGCTCGCGCTCGTCGCTGCGCTCGGCAGTGCGGCCCGCGCCGACGACGGGGCCGAGGCCTCACCGGGCGGTACGGTCGTGCGCGATCGACCGGGCTTCCTCGACATCGCGATGCGGACGAGCTTCGGTACGATCGCGGTCGCTGACGATCAGCATCGCATCGACTATTCGATCGGGCTCGCCGCGGTGGTCACGGCGTTGCCCGGTTGGCGGCTCGCCGGCGAAGGCGAGCTGTTGTGGTTGCAACAGAGTGCGGATGTCCCGATGGACGTCCACGCGTTCGGCGGGCGCGGGCAGCTCGCGATTCGCCACAAGCTGCTGACCAAGACGGTGCGGTCGCTCGACCTGTACCTCGATGCCGAGCTCGGCGGCGGCGCCGCGATCTACGAAGACTCCGCGCTCGGTCGCCGCGTCCAGCCGGATGGCTTCGTCGGGATCCGCGCCGGCTATGACCTGCTCGATCGCAGCCTGCACTGGCCGGTGCTCGAGGCAGAGCTCGAGTTTCGGATGCTCGTCTTGCCCCAAGGGCTC